>CANPNQ010000042.1 GCA_947575425.1 uncultured Erysipelotrichaceae bacterium | reverse complement strand
ATGAGGATGAAAGTATGTTAAAGGGAACGCGCAATGTGGCAGTGATACAGCCGGGAGTGATGGGACAGACGGGCTTGGAGTCAATGACGATTGTCAAATCGGTAACGGAACGCTTTTCTCCCGATCTGATCATAGCGGTGGATGCTTTGGCTACCCGCAGTATTTCTCGCATCAACCGGGTGATTCAGATCAACAACACAGGCATTCAGCCGGGCAGCGGGGTAGGGAATCATCGCAGTGCGTTGAATGAAGAAACCTTAGGCGTTCCAGTCATTGCGATCGGGGTTGCGACTGTCACCAGCATCGGCGCTATCTTATCCGAATTATTAGACGAGGCAAAGGTTGATCATGCCGCTCTTTTAGAAGAATTAGGGCAAAAGGAGCAGATGGATCTAGTCGTCACACCAAAATCAATGGATGATGAACTAAAACAGCTGTCTTATCTCGTATCAGAAAGCATCAATCGCTTTGTTCACCCGCAATATTTAAAACTGTAATATTCGAACAAGCATAACCACGATGCGCAGCATATCTCTCCTATCTTTTGCCAATCACTTGTCTACCACCCACATAACATAAATGCACTCCATGTCACATATACTCATGTGAGGGGGTGCTTTTCTAATGAAAGCCAGCGGTAAGATTCTATGTAAGCTTCTCTTATTGATTACTTTTTTATGCATCACTCCGTTTTTCAGCGGTATTAGCGAAATCATGAATAACAATGGCTTTTTGAATGCCTTTGTCTATCATCAGCACTCCTTTGACGAAACCATTTCCATCAAGGATCAGATGAATCTGCTTTCTTATCATGCGGATTTTACGATTGAGGATGAATTCAAATTTAAAACTACACAGGCGCGTGATCAAAAGGATGGGGATCATACACCCAAGCAGGATCCTGTTCCTGAGCCGAATACCGATGCAAAGGATCCGGCGCAAACAGAAATCAAGGATACGGGGAAGACGGTCTATATTTATAACACTCATCAGGTAGAGGGGTATGTCGGAGGGCAAAGCGTCATGGATGCGGCGGCGATCCTAGGAAATGCTTTAGAGGAAAAGGGGATTCATGTCGTATTGGAAAATGCAGACTTTAATGCTTATTTGAAATCACAGGGATTGAATTATAATCAGAGCTATCAGGCCTCCTATGTCTATTTGAATGATGCGCTGGTCAATTATGGAGGCTTTGATTTAATCATTGATCTGCATCGGGATGCGATTCCTCGTGAGGCTAGCTATATGGAGGCAGATGGCAAACAATATGCAAAGATGATGATGGTAATCGGTGGTTTAAGTGATCATGCCGAGACAATAAAAAAGGAATCATCGACACTGTCTGACATCATCGACAATAAGGTTCATGGTATTATGCGTTCACCGATGGAGCGCGAAGCTTATTACAACCAGCAGGTCAGTGAGCGGATGATGCTGATTGAGTGTGGTGGGGATGTCAATCCGTTTGAGGAAGTGAGAAACTCCATGGAGGTATTGGCAGAGGGTATCTATGATTATTTGATGAGGTGAGCGGGATGAAGCGATTGATAACGGATGCATTATTGATATGGATGATTGTAACACTGGTTACGTATATTCATGATGCGGGTGATACGCCCAAGCTGGATGATAAAATCACCGAATTCGAGGAGGACGTGGCGCGTCATGTGCCGATTGAACAGAAGGTGGAAACTTCACGGTTAAATCCGATCGAGGAAAATGCGGCATCCAGAATGGCGGCAGCAGGCAGTGATTTTGTGATCGATGTGATGGATAAAGGAATGTCCTTATTGTCCCAGCTGGTAAATGGGTTTATGCAGTGAGGGGAATCGGCTGATATTCTGCTTTATCAAAGGAATGGCGGAAGCAGTACGTAAGCAGGAATTCCTGCTTCAAGGTGTACTCTTTGTTGGTGTAAACAAGGATCCATGGTATAATAGAAGAAAGTTTGTGGTTACTTTGGAACGAGGACAGATCCTCCATAGAATCATCAATAAAGAAAGGACAAGGATGTCATATGGGTGAAGCTAATGACATCAAAGGTACACATATGAAGCCAAGAATCGTATTTATGGGAACGCCTGACATCGCCTGTGCCATGCTCAAACAGCTGTTGGAGGATGGCTATGATATCGTCGGTGTTGTCAGTCAACCAGATAAAAAAGCAGGCAGAAAACAGGAATTGAAAATGAGCGAGGTCAAGCAGATGGCACTGGAATATCAACTGCCAATCTTTCAGCCAATCAGGATCAAGGAGGACTATGAGACGATTCTTCAGTGGCAGCCGGATTTGATCGTGACCTGCGCTTATGGACAGTTCATTCCTTCTCCTATCTTATGTTTGCCCAAGTATGGCAGTATCAATGTACATGCATCCTTGTTGCCGAAATATCGGGGCGGTGCACCCATTCATTGGGCAGTGATCAACGGTGAAACGAAAACGGGCATGTCGATCATGCGCATGGTGACAAAAATGGATGGGGGAGCGGTAATGGCACAAAGTGAAGTAAGCATTGAGGAAAGCGATACGATGGGCGATGTATATGAGAAACTAAAGGTATGTGGAGCCAAGCTGCTTCATGAAAGCATTCCTCAATTACTATGTGGAAATGCCCGCTTTGTGGAACAGGATGAGACACAGGCTAGCTTTGCTTATAATATTTCTAAGGAGGAAGAGCGCATTGATGTGAATCAGGAGCTGACACATATCTATAATCACATTCGCGGCTTGATTCCGCATCCGTGTGCTTATGCGCTCATACAGGGCAAAAAGCTGAAATTTCATAAGGCAAGAAAGCATCAATGCGAGCATAGCAAGCAGATCGGTGAATTATGCGGCATGCGGGAGGGAGGCTATGCATTCGCTTTTAAGGGTGGCTATTTGATCGTAGATGAATTGCAGATAGAGGGGAAGAATACGGTGGATGCCACCTCCTTTGCCAATGCACAGGGGAAAAGCTGGCTGGGGCAGTGTTTGGAATAGGGATATCGACCTTATATGATAGAATAAAAAAAGGGCTTCAAAGGACTGGATCACATCCGGTTCTTTTCTTTTGCGGATCATGCTGGATGAATCAGGATGGAAAACAATCGTATGATTGGTATTGTCATTCACATGAGGATCGTATAAGGAAATGCTTCTCTCAAAGAGAATGCTGGTGCATATGCTTGAAACAGGGAAGCAGCTGAGATCTACCTTGTATTTCCTTAATATATTTGACTCATAGGATATTATGAGGAATGCATCCTTGAGTGGAAAGTGTGGAAACCCGCTTATTTCACGTTTAAAAACAATGATATAATTCTTTCCAATTCCATACGATTTTGTTATAATTACAAGGCAAGGTACGCCAAAAAAAGGCATATAAGAAGGGAGCATCGCTATGGATCAAAGCCATATCCGCAATTTTTCAATTATTGCCCATATCGATCATGGAAAATCCACTTTGGCAGATCGCATTCTGGAACTGACGGAAACAGTGGAGGCACGGGATATGAAGGAACAGCTGCTAGATACCATGGAATTGGAGCGAGAGCGGGGTATCACCATAAAACTGAATGCGGTGCAATTAAAATATACAGCGCTGGATGGAGAGGATTATATATTTCATTTGATCGATACGCCGGGACATGTGGATTTCACCTATGAGGTATCGCGATCCCTTGCGGCATGTGAGGGAGCGGTGCTGGTAGTCGATGCGGCACAGGGAATCGAAGCACAGACATTGGCCAATGTCTTTTTGGCACTGGATAATGATTTGCAGATCATTCCCGTGATCAATAAGGTGGATCTTCCCAGTGCACAGCCGGAGGTTGTGAAACAGGAAATCGAGCAGGTGATTGGCTTGGATTGTGAAGAAGCACCGCTGATTTCAGCCAAAAATGGCTATCATATACAGGATGTTTTAGAAGCGGTGGTCAAGCATGTGCCGCCGCCTTGTGGAAAAGAGAAAAATCCCTTACAGGCATTGGTTTTTGATTCCTTTTATGATGCGTATCGCGGTGTCGTTGCCTTTGTGCGGGTAAAGGAAGGCTGTATTCGCGTTGGAGACCGTATCCGCTTCATGGCAAGTGATGCGGAATATGAGGTGCTGGAGGTCGGCATTCGCAATCCCAAGGAGATCAAAAAGGATGTGCTGCATTGCGGTGAGGTAGGATGGTTGTGTGGCAGTATCAAATCGATACAAGACGTGCATGTCGGTGATACGATCACAAAGGTCAATCACGCAGCCAAAGAGCCTCTTTCCGGCTATCGGATCATGAATCCGATGGTCTATTGCGGGTTATATCCGATTGATTCCAACAAATACAATGATTTGCGGGAGGCCTTGGATAAACTGAAGCTCAACGATGCATCCCTGCAATTTGAAGCAGAGACCTCACAGGCGCTGGGCTTTGGCTTTCGCTGTGGGTTCTTGGGCTTATTGCATATGGATGTAGTGCAGGAGCGCATCGAGCGGGAATATAAGATTGATTTGATCTTAACTGCACCCTCGGTCGTATACCATGCGTACTTGACGGATGGCAGCAGGATGGAAATCGACAATCCGAGCATGCTTCCGGAGGTACAGCGGATTCAACACATCGAGGAACCGTATGTCAAGGCAACGATCATGACTCCGCAGGATCATGTCGGGGCGATCATGGAGCTGTGCCAGAAAAAGCGCGGCAGTTATCAGGATATGATATATCTTGATGAGAATCGCATGGAGTTAATTTATGAATTGCCATTGGGTGAGATCGTTTATGATTTCTTTGATAAGCTCAAATCGTGTTCCAAAGGATATGCCTCTTTGGATTATGAGTTAATTGGATATCGAACAAGCAAGTTGGCAAAGATGGATATTCTCTTAAACGGAGAGAGCATTGATGCCCTATCCCTCATTGTGCATAAGGATTTTGCGGCTCCCAGAGGCAGGGCAATCTGTGAAAAACTGAAAAAGCTGATTCCCCGTCAACAGTTTGAGATTCCGGTTCAGGCGGCATTGGGCGGAAAAATCATTGCCCGTACCGATATCAAATCCCTGCGCAAAAACGTACTGGCAAAATGCTATGGCGGTGATATCACAAGAAAGAAAAAACTGCTGGAAAAGCAGAAGGAAGGCAAAAAGCGCATGAAAGCGGTAGGCAGTGTCGAAGTACCGCAGGAGGCGTTTATGGCTGTCTTATCAATGGAGGATGAATAAATGGCTATAGGAAGCCTCTAGCCTCGCAAGCCTCCTTGATCCATCAAAATAAAAAGCACATAGGACAATCGGGTAGCACCTTATTGTCCTTTGCTTTTTTGCAAGAATTATAATGGATGGCGCACCCATCACCATCGGTAAACGCTGCCAAATCGGTCCGGACTGCGTTTTCTGTACAGCCAAGCTCCCTTAGTGGTCCATCCGAATAGAAGATGATGTGTGGATTGACGCAAGAGTCACCCTATTGGCGGGCGTCACGATCGGGAAGAGAAGCGTTATCGGTGCCGGCAGTGTTGTGACAAAGGATATTCCAGCGATGTCTTTGGCAGTGGACGACCCATGCAAAGTCATACGCCTGCTTGATGACGAGGATCTATCCTCAAAGTAACTCTCGCATCAGAATAAAGCATGAGGAAGCATGCAGTTGAGGGAAGTGCCTATCTAGCGCAATCGGCAAAAATACGCTGATATCCACATCATTTGTCTTGTTTTTTCTATCTTTGTCGAAGTGCTTCATCATCCGCCAAATGCATGCTAAAATACTGCCGAGGTGAAGCAAAATGTATGAGACGGCACGTAAATACAGTGAATATGCTTATTACAGCAAACAAGAGCTAGAAGCAGAAATGGATCACTATCTAGTGGAACCGCTGTGGTCGGAAATAGAGAAATACCGTTCTTTTTTTCGTTGGGAATTTCCATTATCAGGAAAGAAAACCTATTTGATTCGCAATCCCCATGTCAACGATGCCATGGCCTTGACACAGGAGATGATGATGGGGTGGCTGTTGCATCATCCGGAAGGCACAAGGGAACCGATTGATACCTTCTGGCTCAAGGATGAGGAGCAGCATTCTTTTTCTCGTTTGTATGTGAAACTGTGCTATGACCATTCCATGGATCCCAAACTGTTATTTCATGAATTATATGATCGTTTTCATTTGGAGCGGAAGGTGGAGCGTGAGGTACGTATGATCTTGGAGGATCCCAGTGGTAATGTTTTGATCAAGCTGTTCCTTTTGGTTATGGAATGCGATAAGCGATGTGCCTTTTTATACTATATCGCAGTCCTGTATCTGCATCATTTACTGCCGCTATGTACGCTGATTTCCATGGAGGAGCTAATGGATCACACCAAGCATTTGACCAGTGAATTGGATGTAACTTCAAATTTTTTGTCACTTCTTTCACACTTAAGGTTGAAATTCTCGGATGAAATGATATCATTAAGTAGTAAGAAACCAAATTCTCCCTTAACTATGGATGTAGCAGAGCTGTGTGAGCGCTACCCGATGTTACAAAAGGAAAGCGTGAGCTTTTATGTAAAGCATCGTCGTCTCCACCACTATTATACGTTACAGGAATATATGAAAGCATGCGGTGTCTGTTATGAAACAGCACGTTATTCAATGGAGAAGCTGGTTGATCTGCATTGGTACCAAAAACAAAAGATAGGAAAGAAATTCGTTTATTTTATTATGTAGTAGAGGGGGCTAGTGTAATAATGTATATTGTTATTACAGATGCGTATGCTTAAAGTATTGGCTTGTATTTATGATTATGATCTGTTGCGAGATTTGATGGAACAGGCACGCAACTGCCACACTGTAAAACTGTTGGCGTTATCGACACTTCCAAAAGATGTCAAAATTGTGGAAGCGCTCGATATCGATGTCTGCTTGTTGGAATGTGATGCGGATCAAAAGGAACTGCGCAATTTTGTCATGCAACTGCAAAGTCAGCAGGAGCATCCGCGAATCATCTATTTGATTGATCGCCATGATCTGCGTTTTGGTGCGAAGGATTTGCTTCATCTGCATGAATGCTATTGCCTTTACGCACCATTTCAAGGGAAGTATATATTGCAGGAGCTGACAAAGCGAAAGGAAGAAAGCCAGCATAAGATGATCCATGGCATAAAAGAGGATCGTATGGCTTCGGATCTCATACAGAGCATGGGAATTCCAGTTCATTTGAACGGTTATCATTATTTAAAGACAACTGCGATACTACTTCTGCGCTACGAGCGGGAAATTGCTTCTATGAAGCAGTTGTATAAAGATACGGCAAGAGTCCATAAAACAACGGTAAGCCGGGTGGAAAAGGCCATCCGTGGTGCAGTAGATTATGCCTATCGAAGCGATCCCTCGCGCATTGAGATCAATGGCAGAAGACCGACCAATTCCCAGCTGATCCATAATGTATGCGAAAAGCTAAAGGCGCGCCTGCATGAGGAGGAAAGAGAGCTTGTTTTATGAGGAAAGCATTGTATGTCCATGTTCCTTTTTGTAATCATATTTGTGCTTATTGTGATTTTATGCGCTGTGTTTATCAAACGTCATTGGCACAGAAGTGGCTGAATGCCATTCAAAAGGAATTATCCACAAAGACAGAGGAAGCAATACAAAGCGTCTATATCGGCGGAGGAACCCCCAGTGCGCTTTCGCATGCGCAGTTAAGCCGCTTATTGGCAATGCTTCAGCCATGGATCCAACAGGCAAAGGAGATTACGATCGAAGCGAATGCGGATTCGTTTGATCAAGCAAAGATTGCCA
>CANPNQ010000041.1 GCA_947575425.1 uncultured Erysipelotrichaceae bacterium | reverse complement strand
TGGTGGTTGAACATTGCAAGGAGCATTTAAAAGAAATAGAGTGTTATTCTTGGCAAGAGGATAAATACGAACCGGAAGATCGAAACGATCATACGATCAATGCCAGCCAATACGGATGGCTGCCATTTGTGCGATATGTAAGAACGGAGGAATAGCATATGAATGTGATGAACAAAGTAAAAGATGCAATACGCGGATGGCTCAATATAGAGGCGGCGCAGAAAAGAGACTATACGATCGATGAAACATTCAATTTTGAAACAAATGCCATCAAAAATCGTATATGGATGCGCGGCGATCCTGAAGAACTGGAACAATTCTATAAGCAGCTGGAACGAGATTATTCGTATTTTTGGTCGGCCAGTCCGCGAATTAAAATCCGAAAGATACATTCGGGCTTACCGGCACTGATGGTGCAGGTATTGACCGATATTGTCATCAGAGATTTAAACGGCATCACGATGGAAAGTCGCCAAGTGGATTGGGATGAGATCGCAAGGGATAACAATTTTAATGAAGTACTGCGAAAAGCAGTCAAGGAAGCGCTGTTCATTGGGGATGGCGCTTTTAAATTATCATTTGACAGATCGCTCTCACAATATCCCATCATTGAATTTATTCCCGGCGATAAAGTGGAAATTATCTATAAGCGCGGGCGCTTTCAGGAATGCGTATTCAAGACGGAGTACAAGCACAATCAAAAGCGCTATGCGCTCTATGAGCATTATGGATACGGCTATATCAAAAATGTTTTAACGGAATGGGGACAAAATGATCCGCTGCCATTAGATAGAATTCCGCAAACTGCAATGTTAAGTGACTTGGGCTTTGGGGGATACAGTGAAACAGAACAAGGCATTATAAACGGTCGTTTTTGTATGGCTGTTCCTTTTAAAATCAAAGACAGCACAAAGTGGGAATATCGAGGGGAAAGTATCTTCGATAAGAAAACATCTTCCTTTGACGGTTTCGATGAGATTATCAGCCAATGGAGCGATGCGGTAAGAGCCGCAAGAGCAAAACAATATATACCCGAAACGCTAATCCCAAGAGACCCAAGCACGGGAGAAATGCTGAATTTCAATCAATATGACGATCGATTCTTAATGATCGAAGGGGCCATGAAAGAAGGAAATCAGGGACAGATCAACGTGACACAGCCCATCATACCTTCAGAAAACTATTTGCAGTCATATATTACCTTCCTTGATTTGTGTTTGCAAGGCATTCTATCACCGTCCACATTGGGCATTGACACGAAAAAGATGGATAATGCGGAAGCACAAAGAGAAAAGGAAAAGACAACCCTATACACCCGTAACATCATCATAGAAGCCATTCAAAAAACTTTGCCCGCTTTGTTGAACAGCGTGATTAAAGCGTATGATGAATATACAAAGAAAAGCAGCGGTGATGACGAGGAAGTGACGATTGATTTTGGCGAATATGCAAGCCCTTCTTTTGAAGCAACCGTTGAAACAGTGTCGAAGGCGCGACCGGGAAAGGTTATCATGTCGATTGAGGCATCCGTGGATGAGATGTACGGTGACAGCAAGGATGATGATTGGAAAGCCGAAGAAGTAAGGCGGCTACGGATGGAAAATGGTTTTATGGAAACACAAGAGCCAACGATCGGAGAGTTTGATGATCTAGGGGGCACAGCACCAACGCAAGACGATTACAAACAGGATGATGAATGATGCCAAAGGAAAAAGAAAAAGATTACGACGGATACGAATTAAAGACAATTTATGAAAATATGGAAATGGAACTTGTCTATTCATTCTATCGTAACCTGATCAAGCATAAAAAAGACGAGACGCAAGCAGGATTTAGTTGGGAAATGTGGCAAGTGGCAATGCTACGGAATATCGAGAAGTATCGCAAAGAAAACCAGCGGATCATCGGGGAGCATCGATCTGAAGTCAAAGAGGCCATAAGCAAGGTGCTGAAACATGCTTATAATAAGGGCAAGCAAAATGTTGAGCAGATGGCAAAGCAAGCACAAATTAAACTGGATAAAGGAACTATTTCATTGCCAGAGAATAACAAGAATACAGGAGAAGTGAATAAGATACCTCCACAGGAAAAAAGCTTCTTTGGTGTGAACAAAAGGAAGCTGGAGGCAATGATTAAAACAGTTAAAAGCGACATGGAGAGAGCAGATCAGGCAGTACATCGAAAGATGGGCGATGTATATCGGCAGACAATTTATAATGCAAAAATCCAACTTTCCAACGGTGCCATATCACTGGATAAAGCAATAGATATCGCAACAGAGGATTTTCTGTCAAAGGGTATAAATAGTATCGCCTACAAGGATAAGGATGGAAATATACTGCGGTATGTTAATATCGCTGCCTATGCAGAAATGGTTTTGCGTACTGCACAACACAGAGCAAGGTTACTGGGAGAAGGGGCAAAGCGTGATGAAATGGGGCGACATCTTATATTTGTTTCTAGCCATGGAAATTGCTGTAAGTTGTGTTTTCCGTGGCAAGGGGAGGTGTTGATTGATGATGTTTATAGCCATCCAAGTAAAGAGTATATGGATAAACACAAGGGAAAATATAAATTATTATCCGAAGCGATCATGGCAGGCTTATTACACCCTAATTGTCGTCATACTCTTGCGACATACTTTGAAGGCATTACAAGATTGCCACAAGTACATGACAAGAAAGAAGCCCTTACTAATTATGAGAATGAGCAAAAGCAAAGGCGGCTTGAAAACAAAATAAGGCGAGCAAAGCGAATGCTTATTGGATGTGTTGATGATGAGAACAAAGCAAAAGCAAAGCAGCACCTAATGCAGTGTCAAAAAGAATTAAGAGATTTCTTAAAAGAGCATCCGGAATTTAAGCGGCATTCTCACAGAGAAAAGATTTATTTAGATAACAATATGGTGAAAAATAAGGTGAATGGTGATAAAATAGACATAAGCAATGATAAGGGTGATGAGATGCTTGAATATAAAAGTATAGGTAAATTAGATAAAATGAATATTCAAGATGAATTTGGGGAAGTGCAAACTCAGGATGTGATTTTGACAAGTGAGCGAGAGCAACATATAGTTGAAAGGCATTCGAATGATTACAATAGTTTTAAACTGTATTGTAAGTCTTGTGTTGAATCGCCTGATATTATCATAAAAGATACAAAACATATAAATTCGATCTTTATGGTAAAGAAAACGGATGAACATAACTTAAATATTTTGATTAGATTGTCAGTAATTGGGGATAATCCTGATTATAAAAATTCAATTATAACAGCATATAGATTGAACGATGCTAAAGTGGAGCGGTTGATTGAAAAGCACAAAATGCTTTACAAAAAAGAATAAAACCTTTATAATATGAGTAAGATAAAAAGGGAATGTTTGAAGTAGAGAATGTGCTGCTACGCACCGTTAGGTCAAAAGAAATGCAGGGTTGGCACGCCTGCCTTACATTCTCATAATCTTGACACCACTTCATTGTGGTGTTTTTTAGAATTATTAGCACTCATAAATCGAGTGCTTTTTTATTGGAGGTGTGAAATGAAAGAAGCAAACAGAGAACAAGAAAAGCTCATGGCTGAGCTTGATTATAAGATCAATGAATACTATAAAACGCATGATGAAGAAAGTGAGGAATTGTATCGCATGCAAGCGCATTATCATAAGAAGATCGAAAAAGCAGGGCAATTAAAATAGTCCTGCTTTTGTTTTGAAGGAGTGATAAGAGGATGAATGATCCGCCGATGTAAAATAACCATAGCCCAACCATGACAAGGCTTAAAAAGGTGCATGTCCGTTAAGGATAGGGGAGCACACCCGAATAAACAGGAGGACTAAATCAAATATGAAAAAGTTTTTAAGATTTCCGTTAAATATCCAAACATTCGCAGATGGCGAAGGGGATAACGGAGCACAGCAAAGTACATCACAGATGAGCAACGCACCGCAGATCGATTATGAAAAACTTGCGGAGGTAGTCTCCAAACGATCGGCAGGCACAGAGGATAAGGTACTGCAAGGCTATTTCAAGCAACAGGGACTAACGCAAGAAGATGCGGCACAAGCGATCAGTGAGTACAAGCAGGCGCAGGCAGCCAAACAGCAAGAGGAACAAAACCGCATTGCAAATATGGAAGCAGAAAACAAGAATCTAAAGTCGCAGATCCTGAATGCTGATATTGACAAAAAGGTTGCTGAATTGGCGGGATCAATGGGGTTGCAATCGGAAAAGGTACCGTTTCTATGCAAACTCATTGATAGATCAAACGCAACAGGCAATGATGGCGAATTGATGGATGATAACATCAAAGCAGCTATTGAGGAGGTTGTGAAAGCATTCCCCGATTTCAAATCAACGACACAATCCGGTGGATTCCAACAGATTGGTGGCGGAAGTCAGGGAGATGGTGGCAGTAGTGTGGATGATACACTGGATGCCATTTTTGGGGTCACAAAAAAATAAGGAGGCTATTATATGGCAGAGTTAAGTTATGTAACACAGTTTTTACCTCGTATTATCGCAATGTATGGACATTTGTTGATGTCTGATGAGTTGTTTCATAGTAACGAAGATATCAACATCATCAATACAAAGGATATTCGATTGCCGAAGATCACCGTATCCGGTTATAAGGATCATGACCGCAAGTCTTTATCCTTCAATACCGGAACATATGGCAATGATTGGGAGACCAAAACACTAGATCATGATCGTGATATTGAACTCGCGATTGATCCTATGGATGTGGACGAAACAAATAAGGTTGTTTCTATTGGTAATTTCCAAGTACGCTTTGAAAGAACACAGGCGATCCCCGAATTGGATTGCTACACTTTTTCAAAACTTTATGCTGAGGCGAAACGTGTTGGAGCATCCATCAAGAACGATGCTATTACTACCGCAAATATCTTGGCTAACTTTGATGCTGACATTGAAGCAATGGAGGAAGCCGGTGTACCTTTGGAGCGAGTGATCATGTATTGTACACCGAAATTCAAAACCCTGTTGAAAAATGCCGAGGGTATTCAGCGGACTTTAGAAATTACAGGCGGGGCAAAGGGTATTGATCGCCGTGTTCGCTCTCTTGACGATATCAGCAAGATAAAGCCAGTACCTTCTAGTCGTCTGAAAACAGCTTATGATTTTACAGAGGGCTATGCGGTGGCATCCACAGGCAAGCAGATCAATTATATCCTGATCGATCCGGATGCACAGGTATCTCGTGTGAAATATTCTTATATCAAGGTATTTACACCGGGTCACGATAGCCGCACCGCTGACAAATATCTGTATCAGAACAGACGTTTTAACGGAACCTTCGCATTGCTGGATGAGGTGTTAAAACAAGGCTGCATTATCAATGCAGAGGCAGAAGCCTAGAGAGGAGTATTCATGTTAAAGGCAGTAAAAGCAAACAAAGAATACTCTATCAGCGAGGATATGAAGCAACGCTATCTTGATGATGGATATGATATTTACGATGAAAAGGGAAATATCGTTGAGTATTCTCCGAAAAAGAAAATTGAGTACAGCAAGTATGCTGCACTTGTGGAGGAGAACGACAAGTTAAAAAAGGAGCTCAGCAAGTTGAAAAAAGGTGCATCCGGCAAAAAAGGTGATGAAAAATCACCAGAGGATGCAAGACAAAAAGATAAGGCGGATGAATAACCCGCCTTTCACGTTTTAAGGAGGTAAAGTATATGTACGCAACTCCTAAATATTACACCGAGGAATACGGTGGAACACTCATATCACAAGACGACCTTGTAAAAAAACTGAAAATGGCAGAAAGAGAAATCGATCATCTTTGTTTTGGGCGCATCAAAGGAAAAGGCTTTGAGAACCTAACTCCTTTTCAGAAAGATTTAATACAAGAGGCTACATGCTTACAGGCTGATTTTATGCAACAATACGGATCATATATCAATAGTCCAATGAAAAGCTATACAGCCGGAAGTACAAGAGTGGAAATGGCGAATGTGACCTATAATGGTATTGCTACCACGCAAGAGGTCATAAATCGGTTAGAGGACACAGGATTAAGATGCCGAGTGCTGTAATCAAGTGTCCTTTTCCTTTTCCTGATTGGGAAGCAAGCGCTGATGTGCAAATCTTTCAAGAGATTGATACTGAAGATCAAGGTCCGCAAGAAACCCTGATCTATGAAGGGAAGGCAATTTTCGATCAGAAATCAATTACGGTTTTCAATTCTGAAAGCAAGCAAGTGGCATTAAGTGGAAAACTGATCATTCATGGTGATGTACAACAGATTGGCAGTATCGGTGAGGTGCAAGGCTATGTGATTGTCAACGGAGACAAAAAGCAGATGTATCAAATGAGTAAGCCGCAACTGTTAGGACAGGTGTGTACAACTGAGGTTACATTGAAATGAAATGTAAGGCTACGGTTAAGATCAATCATGAAGTGGTAAGGAAGATCCAAGATGCCGCCTTGAGAGCAATGGAACTAACAGCGGAAGCGGTTTTATCTGATATTGTGGCAAGGCAAGTAGTGCCTAAAGATGTTGATACTTTGGAAAAAAGTGGCCATGTCGAAGAAATCAAGCAAGGTGTATACGCAGTTATTTACAACACCTCTTATGCGAGACGGTGGTATTTCAATCTTCCTACCACAGATAAGAATGGTAAGCATTATCGTCCTGCGACATTTCAGAAAACTCAAAACTCCAATGCACAGGATCACTGGTTCGATTATTATCTTGATGGCGAAGGAAAAGATTGGGTCATTAAAACCTTTGCAGATCTATGGAAAGAAGAAGCAGGAGGATTGATCAAATGATGACATTAAAAGATGTTAAGGATTGGATGAAAGAGAACGTCAAGGCAGATGTGTGGAAAATTGGAACCTATGATAATTCCAAGGATAAAACGATCTGTGTGCGCAATCTTTCAAGCAATCGTAACAAACTGGCCATTGGTGGATTGTCAAATACCGGGACAGCGGTAAAAGGAATTTCCATTGTTATTCACTGGAACAAGAATCCCGATGAAACAGAGCGCATGGCTCAAAGCATATATGAGTTGTTCTATGGTCAAAAGCCTGTGATTGGAGATTATCAAGTAATCAAATGTGATATGAGAAACGACGAGCCTGTATCGGTGGGGACCGATGATAAAGGCATCTATGAATACGTTATTGAGACATGGATCACGTATCAGCGTGAAAAGGAGGACTAATAAATGACAAGAGTAACATCTAATGTATTTCCTGTATTTGATTTGGCGTTTAAAATTGGCACTAAGGGAGTGGATTCCACAGAGGCAGAAATGATGCCTATTAAGGATATGACTTCATTTTCATTGTCAATAGAAGGTAATATTCAAAAGTGGAACCCCATGGATATGAAAGGATGGGGTAGAGCCTTGATGACCGGAAAGGCAGCCACAATAACCTTAAACGGTAAGCGTCATGTTGGCGATCCGGGGAATGATTATGTGGCTTCCATCGCTTTCAAGGATGGTCTTGATTGTACGACCAAGGCAGAAGTAACGTTCCCAAACGGTGACAAGTTATTATATAACTGCGTGTTGGATATTAAGGATTTCTTGGGTGGCGAATCTCAAGATGTTGCGCCACTATCCTTTGATATGGTAGTGGATGGCAAGCCTGAATACATTGAAGCGCCTGAGGATAATTCCGAGGAAGAAGTATAACAGGAGGAAACTATGGCAAGAACATATAACCTGATTGAGCGATTGAAAAATCGCAATGCACGTCCTATGGTAATCTTGGATGAGGATCATCAATTTG
>CANPNQ010000040.1 GCA_947575425.1 uncultured Erysipelotrichaceae bacterium | reverse complement strand
CTTCGGATAAAAATCGGTTTGTGAAACATCAACCTCATGCGCTTTTACAATGGTTATTACATAAAAAATACACGGCTCCAGATTTTCAAACACCTTGATCACTTCTGACTGCGTTTCACATAGTGCCTTCATGATCTGCTGTACCGTATGCTTCAAAAATGCCTCGTCTCTCTCCTTACGGGAGATGATTTTTTCCCAGTCCCACTGATCCACATACACCGAATGCAAATGATCCATATCCTCATCCCGGCGCACCGCATTCATATCCGTATAGATTCCCTTATTCACGCCGATGTGATAGCGTTTTAATGCCATCCGCTTCCATTTTGCAAGCGAATGTACAATCTCCATCTCCCTCCCCAATTCCTTAATATCGAAATGTACGGGTCGCTCCACTCCATTCAAATTATCATTCAAGCCGCTGTCCCCCTGTACAAACAACGGTGCCGACACCCGCATCAGATTCAAATGATTCGCCAATCGCTTTTCAAACAGATCCTTTACGTATTTAATGGCAATCTCCGTTGTCACCAAATCCAATTTATTCTCATAATGCTTCGGTAAAATCATATCCTTGACTGACATATCCATTCCTCCGCTTTCAATGGCACTATTATAGCGCAATTCCCCTGAAAAATATATGATCTTTTTCATTTTTTATTCCTTTTCCATTTGCTTCCAACCCTTCAAAACAAACGCAATTCAAAAGATTTTCTCCTCCGCCACGCCACCATACCACCATGCAATCATACCAAATGCCAAGCCAAAGAAAAAGACACCCGCATCAAGAACAAACAAATCACTTGATCGGATATCTTCCATTTTTCCATACAACTCAATTCATACAAATAAATCTATAACCCTATCCCTCATGTGCAAAAATATAACGCTTCACGAAATACACAATGATCTTCATGAGACCATTCACCACGAGAATCAACAGCGAAATGAATGCGGTCGCCTCAATTAATGATTGTGAATCAAATTGCGGAATCATCAATGCGACCGGCATATTTTTGAAATTTGCGAGAAACGATACTGCCGAAATCGTCACCATAGCATTCACAAACAGATAGGAAAACATTTCAACAATCGTCGCCTTGGTACATGGAATATACACATCCAGCAGCATCCTCAGCTTACTAATCCCCATCGTTAAAGAGATATCCTCCAGCTTTTCATTGAAATTGGACAAGGAATTGTACGCCAATAAATAAGGTGAGGCAAAGAAATGGGTCACATTGACCATCACAAGAACAATGATTGTCCCATAGATCATACTCCCCTTTAACAACAGCACATAACTCAAGCCCAACACAATACCGGGTATAGCCAAAGATACCATGGAGATCAGATGCAGCGCCATCGTAGTAACACTTCGCTTTGCCCGCGCTGTCACATAGGCACAGAAGTAAGTCAAGCATACACCAACCATAGCGGTACTCATGGCAATCGCCAAAGAATTTAACAGATAGGAGCCGATCCCCAGCGCAAACGCCTGATTGACATTATCCAATGAAAATGAAAGATCAATCGGATAATGCTTCACCATGGATAACAGCGCAAACGCCAAAATCGGCAGGCTAATCAAAAAGATCACCGTAATACAAAAACCATATGCAAACAGATCGCGCTTCTTGTTTTCCTGAATCATATAATCCTGTGTAACGGTAGAACTGGAGCCACTGTTCTTATTCATCAGATCCAGCAAAAAGGCAATGAGTGCCGGTATTAATAAGATCATACCGATGATCGTACCCTTGGAGAAATCAAGCAAACCAATGACCTCTCGATACATATACACCGGCAAGGTCATCATCTTTCCGCCCACCATCAGCGGTACACCGTAATCGGTGAAGATCAAAGTAAACGTCGCAAAAATCGCTGATATCAACGGTCGTTTCATATTAGGTAAGGTGATCGTCAAAAATTGCTGCGTCTTGGATAAGCCAAGTACCCTTGCGGCCTCATAAGTCGTATAGTCCTCATAATGAAAAACATCCGTTAGCATCAAAAAGGCCGGAGGAAAGGAATACAACACCGATCCGATGATGATACCCACATAACCGTACAAATTGATATTGATCCCCAAAAGATTCGTCAATATTCCGTTATCACCAAATAAAATCACCAAGCCTTGTCCATGAGAAATGCTGGGGATAAGCATCGGCAGCGTAAATAGCATCGAAAAAACAGCACGATACCGCATGGCGGAACGATTGACGCACCATGCCAATCCAAATGCGATCGAGACAGAAATCAAAGTTGCCACAGTAGTAGTAATCAATGAATTTTTGATCATCGGTCCAAATTGCGGTGATTGAAATACGATCGAAATATCCGCAGGATCCATATGGGTGATCAGAGCGATCAAGGGCAGTACCACAGAAACAAACAGAAACACGATGATAAGCAGTCTTAAACTGCGATAACCCCTATTCTTCATATAACTTTCTTCCTGTGCACTGTAACAAAGAGTGCAGCTTCTGATCCAAATGAGCAATGACAAAATCCCTAATATAGTCATTCGCCGGGTGATCATAGATATTCTTCGGCGTATCCAACTGTTCGATATTGCCTTCACTCATTACCATAATGCGATCACTCAAATAAAAGGCTTCCTCCTGCTCATGTGTGATAAAAATCATCGTGGAATTGAATTTCTTCTGAATCTCCTTCAACTCCTTTTTCATCACCTCGCGCATGCTCACATCCAAAGCGGAGATCGGCTCATCCAGCAGGATGATCTTGGGATTTAACGCCAAGGTGCGGGCAATCGCCACCCGCTGCTGCTGCCCGCCGGATAACTGAGAGGGGCGCTTATTTAACTGATCATGCATGCCGATCTGTTCCAACGTCCTCGTCGCAATCTCACGACTTTGTGCCTTTTTATCCGCCTTTAACTTCAACGCATACTCCACATTTTCCAAAACGCTCATATTGGGAAACAGCGCATAGTTTTGAAAGATAATCCCCATTTCCCTCTCATGCGACTTCAGCTTGGAAATATCCTTGCCATCCATTAAGATCTCTCCGCTGTTTTGTGTATCAAGACCGATCAGGATGCGCAACAATGTCGTTTTACCACATCCGCTGGGTCCTAGCACACTTAAAAATTCCCCTTCTTTTACTTGAAAGGACAAGGATTTCAACACTTCCTTACCGTCAAATTGTTTACAGAGGTTTTTCACCTCTAACTTTATCGCATCGTTTAATATTTCCATAATGCCAACAGCCTTTCTTTTTCACTCATATCATCAATTCCCCGCATATCCGCATAAGGAATATCTTGGGGATAATTGGCGATCGTATTCACCTGATCCTTCAATATTTGTTCCGGTGAAAAGTATTCCTTATCATAAAGCAAAAAGTCATTGACGATGAAGGTGAATACCGCTTGCATATCCTCATCATCCTCACGCCCCTTAATCAAGCCTGTGCCTGTTAAGGAATAAGGAGATCCTTCCTTGGGATAGAGAATCAGAAAATCATTACCGTTATTGAGTTCATTGACTGCCTGAAAGGTCAACCCCAAACCGATCGCAACTTCCCCTTGAATCAACAGCTTGATCGGGCCCGATCCGGATTCGCTGAACAGCTTGATATTCTCCTCCAATGCATCAATATAAGAAAGCGCCGCTTCATCCCCCATCGTATTCACAAGGCTTTTATAAAAGAAATATCCGGTTCCGCTGGATTTGGGATCCGGCATGGCAATCAAATCACGATAGGCGGGATCCAGCAGATCCTCATAGCTTTGCGGGATAGGTAAGCCATATTTATCCAAAACCTTTTGATTGATGATAAAGGCACCTGCCTGCCGCTCCCATGTGACATATAAATTGTCATGATCCGCAGGGGTTAAGCCTTCCATAAAGGGCAGTGCACTGTAACCCGATATATCACTCAGTGCATCTTGAATATAGCTCATATATGAGGTTTCTAAGCCGACAATCATATCCGCATCGCTCGCATCTCCCTCCATATGAATTTTCGCCGCCGCTTTGGCAGTCGGCATATACATCACGCGAATCGATAAATCCGGAAATCGTTCATCCAGTTGCTTTTGTAATTCCTCACCGCGAAACTGTTCCATACAGGAATATACGATAATGGTCTGATCCTTATTGCGGGTCACCAGAAACAATAATGAAACAGTGATCACCGATAATAAAACAAAGACTTTTTTCATAGCTTCTCCTTTGTTCATTTATTTCATTTTTTATCCGTAATATGAACAATACATCAGTAATTATACAGATATAAGTAATAAAAATCAATCATTTTAACTCATATTGTATCAACATTCCTTTTTGAAGCGGCAATCCTCCTTTATTTTAGTGTTTTTCCTTTGATTGCGATTGTTTTTCATTTACATTTCCATGGATATGTTGTAATATAAAGCATATCCTATCATTAGGATAACATACGCTCTGTCAGCGTCATTCTTGGATCAGATGTCATCGTACGATCGTTCAGATACAATGCTCCATCATTCAGGCACCTTATATAGAAGAATACAGGATCACAATCGATCATACGCAATGACAAGAGAATACAGAGCGCTCTACGATATAGAAAAAGGATATCAAGAGAGCGTTATAAAAAGATAAGTAAACTACACATAAAGGAAGGAATGCCATATGAATCTGACATTATTACAATTTGAGCTATTGGTACGGATGGAACGTCACCCAAAACAAAAGCATTCCCAAAGAGATCTGGCAAAAGCACTGGACGTCTCTTTGGGAGTGATCAATAAAACGATCAAGGAATTGAATGACAGTGAACTCATTCGCTGAAAGGCTATGAATGGCTGGAACCATATCGGGTCAAAAAAGCGATCTTCATGGCGGCAGGCTTTGGTAGCCGTATGGTTCCTGTTACCCTCAATACCCCAAAGCCACTCATTAAGGTATGCGGAAAACGGATCATTGAAACACTGCTTGATGCGGTAATTGCGGCAGGCATTCAAGATATTACCATTGTCCGCGGCTATTTAGGAGAACAATTCGACGTGCTGTTAAAGAAATATCCGATGATCAAATTTATTGAAAATCCGATTTACAATGAATCCAACAATATTTCCAGCGCTTATCTGATGCGGGATCTGGTTGAAAACGCCTATGTCATGGAATCAGATCTCGTCTTGTACAATCCCGATATCATCCGCAAATACGAATATACCTCTAACTATACGGGAATGAAGGTAGATGTGACGGATGACTGGTGCTTTGAGACGAAAAACGGCATTATCACCAAAGTGAAGGTGGGAGGAAAAGGCGTGCATCATATGTTTGGCATCTCGTATTGGACCAAAGAGGATGGCATCCAATTACGCAAGGATCTCGATACGGTGTTCCACATGCCCGGAGGAAAGGAACGCTATTGGGATGAGGTTCCCTTAAAAGATTGTATCGATCATTATGCGATCCGTGTTCGCCCTGTTTTCGAGGGTGATGTTGTAGAGATTGATACGTATAATGAGTTAAAACAGATTGATCCCGTATACAACGTATAACCCATATTTATCGAAGGATCACGATAAAACGTGTTCTTTTTTTTGTGCTTTTCTATCAATGGAGCAAAAAAAAGAAGATTCACTTACCTTACAAGTGAACCCTCTTTTTTTCCTTTCTGTATTTATAGTCCTTATGATCTTATTTCCATACTACAATTCATGAATCAAAGTCAAAATGCTTTTGATCGACATCAGGCGATCGTCCACTTCCTTAGCCCGATGATGCTTTAAAATATCAATCGCTGTACTTTGCATAGCGGGAAATGCACTGCGTGTTAATTGATTTGCATAGATCACGATATTGACTCCATGTGCTGCCAATTCTTCCTCGCTGACCGTATTGAAAGAAGTAGGAACCACCACGATCGGTGTCGTCTTATCCCGTTTGCAGAAGGTATCGCAGAAGGTGAAGATCTCCGTAGGATCCTTTTTGCGAGAATGGATCATAATTCCATCCGCCCCTGCCTCCACATAGGCATAGGCACGCTTCAGCGCATCCTCCATTCCCTTCTCTAAAATCAGACTTTCAATTCGTGCAATGATCATGAAATCATCACTCAGCTGCACATTCTTGCCGGCTCTGATCTTTTCACAGAAATTTTCGATTGTATCCTGCGTTTGCGCAACCTCATTGCCAAACAGGGAATTTTTCTTCAATCCGGTTTTATCCTCAATAATCACCGCTGAGACACCCATGCGCTCCAACGTGCGCACATTATAGACAAAATGCTCAATCAATCCGCCGGTATCTCCATCCAATATGATCGGCTTCGTAGATACATCCATCACATCATCAATCGTACGGATGCGGCTTGACATATCTACGAGCTCAATATCCGGTTTTCCCTTGGCGGTAGAATCACAAAGACTGCTGATCCACATCGCATCAAACTGATCTAATTCCCCTTCATTCGCCACAATCGTCTTTTCAGCGATCAAAGCGGTGATACCGCTGTGTACCTCCAATGCTTTAACGATTGGACGCAGTTGTAACAGCTGTTTCAGGCGTTTGCGGCGAAATTCCGGCATGGAGAGCTTCTCTCTCATCTTGGTATCGATCCGCTTTACTGCCTCATTGCGGGTATAGGGAATCTCAATTAGTTCCCCGCCCCATTGCTTTAATATTTCCATCACCTCATCACGAATCACGCTTTGTTCATTGTCTTTCCAGTTATCTCCATGTACGACATAATCCGGACGATAGGTCAACAGATTATCACGATAGGAAACACTACTCTGTACTACAACTTCATCAATTTCCGCAATACTTTGAAACAGTTGAACCCGCTCCTTCGTGGACAACGTGGGAAAGCGGTCAAACTTCACCAGCGCTTCATCGCTCATCACACCGACAATCAGCTTTCCATACTTCTTTGCCTGCGCAATAATATTTTTATGACCCTCATGGATCACATCGGTTGTAACACAAATATAAACGGTTTTCATTATGATTCGCATCCTTTCCTGTATTTCATAAATGCTTCTTTATTGGCTTTGGCACTCTCCTTGGGACGCCCCAAATCCGCTCTGGTGCCAAGAGCAACCTGTATCTCTAATAAAATGGGTCCACTTTCTTTATGGATCATATGCAATGCCCTTTGAAGCTGCTCAATCGTATTCACACGGTAAGCATGAGAATATCCCAATACCTTTGCGAATTGGGAAAAATCGCTGTTGGCACAATTTGTCGGCATACCGCCCACCGATTCATGAGCAGCATTATTCAATACGATATGCACAAAATTCTCACACGGTTGATGGGCAATCGTATTCATGGATCCCATATGCATCAATGCGGCTCCATCCCCATCGATACAAAAAATGCGCTTGTCGGGATTGCTTTGGGCAA
Organism: uncultured Erysipelotrichaceae bacterium; assembly: GCA_947575425.1. Lineage (GTDB taxonomy): Bacteria > Bacillota_I > Bacilli_A > Erysipelotrichales > Erysipelotrichaceae > C-19. The sequence goes on along the minus strand of CANPNQ010000040.1, from coordinate 463 downwards.
CTCCAAGAGCGATCATAGACGCATGTCCCATGGAACCCACTGTCAAAAACAGTTGATTGTGGTTTCCATAGATCAAATCGCTTTGTTCATATGCCTCTCGGGATATTTTTCCTGTTGTTGTAACCAACAGATCCCTTTTCCCTATGTTGGTGAGAATCTCACGAATGGCATCCTCCCGTTTGAGTGAGTACCCATTATCAAAGGAATAGTTTTCCTCCTGCTGCAGCGCATTCTTCTTCACAACAATCGCAAACTGCTTATTTATCTGTAAGCTTTCCTTGGCCTTCGCGATGATTTCATCCAGCTCCTGTGCGGTACTTTCAGCTCCCAGCACATCATATTTGATCCCCAACACCTCTAACAATGGCAATGTGATCTCCCCCTGAAAAATGTGCTGTGGTTCATCCTTGATTCCCGGTTCCCCGCGATAACCGATCACAAATAACATCGGAATATCATACAC
>CANPNQ010000039.1 GCA_947575425.1 uncultured Erysipelotrichaceae bacterium | reverse complement strand
ATTTTTATGCCCCTTTTGACTTTGTGATAACCCAAAATGGCGACATCCGAAATAAGTCCTTTTGGATAAGCGTGGCATGCGCGCAGGAAGTGTGCTAAAATATAAGAATGAGATAAATAAACTTACTCTATGGAGGTGTTCGCATGAATCGAAAAAATCCATATGATTCCGATAGGAACGATTTTCAAGATCCCAATTATGGCAGCGATCCTTATGCACAGGATCCTTATCAGCCATATCCAAACACACAAGGCTCATACCAACAGAATCCCTATGGACAAGATCCATATTCCCCCTTTGATGCCTATCATGATCCTTATGCACAGGTTAATGACAATGAGATGAATCCCAATAACGGACAACAGGGGAATTCATATGCCAATCGCGAGGACCCTTATGATGGTTATGATTCTTATCATGAGGAAGTATCACAGACAGCGCAAAGAAGCGCAGGCAGAGGGGATCCCCGCTATCAGGGCGCTTATATGAATGCGCAAAAGGAAGAGAAGGAAGAAAAGAAGAAGCACCGCTTTCTATTGTGGATCATTTTCCTTCTTGCGCTGATTATGTTTTTATATTCCGCATGGAACCTCTTTAAGATATTCAAAGCGAATTGGGATGAGCGCAGGGAGACAGAACAGATGATTGAGATCGGCAATATCCCAGAGGATCCGGAAACACCTTTTACGGTCAACTGGGAGGGCTTGCGTGAAGTCAATGATCAGGTCAAGGCGTGGATCATCGTACCGGACACCAATATTTCCTATCCGATCGTACAGGGCAGTGATAATGCCTATTATTTGGATCATACCTTTGCCAAGGAAGTCAACTATGCCGGAGCAGTATTTATCGATTATCACAATCAGCCGGATTTCTCTGATAACAATACCTTTGTCTATGGTCACAATGTAAGGCATGAAACGATGTTCTCCCAACTGGAGAAATTTATGGATAAGGATTTCTTTGATGATCATAAATATGTATATATCTTCACACCGCAGCAGAACTACAAGTGTGAGGTCATTTCCTTCCATTCAACTTATGATCGCTCTCCGTATTATCACTTTGGGATCATTGATATCGACGAATGGAAGGAGTATATCAAGCTGATTATGGATCCCAATATCAACGGTCATGTCAGAAGCGATGTGACGATGGGAGAAAGTGATCGTATAGTGACACTTTCCACCTGTTCCTTTGAGATTGATGATGAACCAAGTGAGCGAAGATATTTGATGCATCTGAAGCTGGTACCTTGGATCGGACAATACAAAGAGGACAATACGCAGGGACCGACAGGAAAGTAGCGAAGAAAAAAGCAATATGGTATGACAGGAAACAAAAGATACAGTGAAATGCTGGGATGAGGTCATGATCCCTGCATTTTTTTCTTTTACCATTCTATAAACACAAATAGTTTATCCTTATTATATCAAAGACAAGGATTTCCATTTCCTATCCGCTTCTATTCCCATCCCTCATCACACATCATTGCTTAGCGAACCATTCGCAGCTTTCCTATATTGGAATGAATCTATGCATGCTTTTTTTATTAGAACGACATGATTCCTGCTTTTTTGCATATATATTTATGAGGTGGTATGGCTCATGTTCTCCAAAAAAAGTCGCTTACTGGCATGCGAAATATTGACTTTGGTGGTGATCGGCATCGTGATGATCGCTTCTTCTTCCCGCATTTGGGCAGAAGCGAAATTTCAGGATCCGCTGTATTTTATGAAGCGACAAGCGATTTTTGCGTTGATCGGTTGTTTTGTGATGGTTGGCGCAAGCCGCATTGATCTGATGAAGATTCGTCCCTATGCCAAACGCCTCTATCTGCTTTGTACCATCGCCCTCATCTTGGTATTGATACCGGGACTTGGCGTGGCTCGCAATGGCAGTCGCAGTTGGTTTGGAATCGGCAGCTTTTTAATTCAGCCTTCCGAGTTTTTTAAGATTGCCATCATATTATATGTATCTGATTATTTGGCTAAGCGCTATCGCGTCAAGCATTTCAAAAATGATCTGTTATATCCTGCTTTTTTAACGATGCTGGGATTTGGACTGATCTTGCTACAGCCGGATTTCGGCAGTGGCATCGTCATGGTGTGCAGTATTGTAGTGATCGTATTGGCCGCGGATTCTCCGGTGAAATACTTTGTGCGCATCGGTATGCTGGGAGTGGCAGGATTGGGCGGTTTGATTCTATCGGCGCCCTATCGTCTGGCTCGCATTACCTCCTTTATCAATCCTTGGCAGGATCCTTTGGGGGCAGGCTTTCAGATCATCCAGTCACTGTTTGCGATCTCGCCGGGTGGGATTCTTGGGGTTGGCTTTGATCAAAGCATGCAGAAGCATTTCTATTTACCGGAACCGCAAACGGACTTTATCTTTGCGATTTTTGCGGAGGAATTCGGCTTCATCGGCTGCGTGCTGTTAATCACGCTGTTTCTATTGGTGATCTATGAAGGGATGAAGATTGCATTGAATTGCGCGGATGCCTATTTGTGCTATGTGGCAATCGGTCTGACTTCACTGTTTGCCATTCAGGTGATGATCAATCTCGGTGTGGTGGTTGGCTTATTTCCTGTGACTGGTATCACCCTGCCTTTTATCTCATATGGGGGCAGCTCTTTGCTGGTGATGATGGGATCTATGGGCTTGCTTATGAGCATCGCCAATCATGCGCAAAAATAAAAAACGAAATGGGAAAGGACTATCCTTACGATAGGAAACCATGGTATAATAATAAATAAGGAGTGATCGGATGAGACTGTTGATCGTGACCGGGGGAACCGGCGGACATATCTATCCTGCATTGGCATTGGCACAGGCAGCCGAAAAGCGCTATTCCGATTTAGATTTATTGTTTATCGGCAATGATGATCGCATGGAGGCAACGATAATCCCACAGGCAGGTTATGCTTTTTCATCTCTTCATACCAGCGGCTTAACCAAGGGGATCACGCAAAAGGCAAAAGCGATCGTGCAGATGCTAAAAGCAATCACACAGGCAAAGAAGATCATCCGTGAATGGAAACCCGATCTTGTGATCGGCTTTGGCGGCTATGTCAGCGCTCCGGTGATTTTGGCAGCACATGCGTTGCATATTCCGACTCTCATTCATGAACAAAATTCCATCGCCGGTGCCAGCAATCGGCTTGCCGCTCGCTATGCCGATGGAATCATTATCTGTTATGAGCGCTTATTTGAATGCTTTGATCGCAAGAAAACCCGATTGCTGGGAAATCCTCGGGCAAGCAGTGTATTAGAGGTACCCTTTAATAAGACTTATTTTACTTCGCTTGGTTTGCGTATGGATCAGCCTTTGATCTTGGTGGTGATGGGCTCCCTTGGCTCTACGAGTGTGAATGATATCATGTGTGAGGCGCTGCCCAAGCTCAATCAAGCCTATCAGATTTTGTTTGTATGTGGGAAAGGGAATCTGGAAACCGTCAAGAAACAGCTTCCCAAGCGGGACAACCTGCATGTGGTGGAATATGTATCGCAGCTAGAGATCATGGATCAGGTGGATCTGATCATCTGCCGCGCCGGTGCCACCACTGCGGCAGAAATTACAGTCAGCGGTACCCCTGCAATCATTGTGCCATCTCCCTATGTCGCACATAATCATCAATTCTACAACGCAAGCGTACTCGCTGATCACAAGGCTGCGTTTCTAGTGGAAGAAAAAGACTTGAACAGCGAGATACTGAATGATAAAATAGAGCGCATCATGGGAAATCCCAAGCTGCGCCAACAGATGAGTGAGGCCTCCCAAGCGCTGGGCTTTCCTAGTGCTGCCGAGGATATCTTAAACTGGATCGATGAAATGAAAAGGTGAAATACATGGAATTGGAAAAAAAACTGTCTGCTTACGGTGATGTAGAAATCAATGAACCGTTGGCAAAGCATACGACATTTCGTATCGGGGGTAACTGTGCTTACTTTGTCTATCCGAAAAATCAGATCGCACTGATGCGCATATTGGATATCGCAAAGAATGCCGGATATCCATATAAGCTTTTTGGCAAAGGCAGTAATTTATTATGCAGCGATGAGGAGTATCATGGTATTGTGATCTGTCTGGATCGCTATATGAATGATTTTTACTTTGAGGAGGATGGCGTCTGTGTCGCACAGGCCGGATGCAGCATCATCCTGCTTGCCCATGAAGCGATGAAGCATTCTTTCAGCGGTTTGGAATTTGCCTGCGGGATTCCCGGAACGCTGGGTGGAGCCATCTTCATGAATGCAGGGGCTTATAAGGCGAGTATGTCGGATATCCTGCAAAGTGTATTGGTGCAGAAAGATGGGGAGTGTCAATGGATGGAGGTCGATGAGCTGGAGTATGGATATCGCTCCTCCCGCTTTCAAAGGGAGCATGATTGGATCATTGTCGGCGCCAAGCTCAAACTCACCAAGGCAGACCAACAAGAGATCCGTGATCTGATGGATTCCCGGCGCAAACGACGTTTAGATACCCAACCGTTAGATAAACCCAGTGCCGGCAGTATGTTTCGCAATCCTGAAGATGCATTCGCATGGGAGCTGATTGAAAAGCTCGGTTATCGAGGCAAAAAGATCGGCGGAGCCATGGTATCTACGAAGCATCCCAATTTCATTATCAATGAGGACAATGCCAGTGCGAAGGATATTGCGGCATTGGTGGATGAGATCCAGCGTAAGGTAAAGGAAGCCTACGGTATTGAACTGCACACAGAAGTGGAGCGATTTAATTGGAAGATTTAAAAGAAATTCTGTATGATGATGTGGAACAAAAATTCATCGAATTACAGGATCGCAAGAAAAAACGGAAAATCCGCTGGCAGCGGGTCAAACTGATCGTCATTGTGGCGGTAGCACTTGTCGCCATATGCTATTTCTCCTCTGAGCATTCAAAGGTGAAGTCTTTGAGCGTTTCGGGGAATACATACTACAGTGATGATGAGATTTTGGATATGGCTCATCTTTCCTATGAGACAAGATATGTGATCATGCCCAAATTTCTCATTGCATGGAATTTGGAAAAACAGGAGCTGATCGACTACGTTGATGTGATTAAAAACTGGCAGGGAAGCATTCAGCTGGAGGTTCATGAGAAGAAGATATTGGGCAGCATAAAGGGCGAAGATGGCATCCCGTATGTGATCGTTTGCGGCAAGCCCTATGAGAAGATTGCCGTGGATGAAGCGCATTTGTTCGTCTTAAGCAATTATCCCAAGCTCGGTGATTTTGACGAGGAAAATATGCAGCTGCTGGTCAATGCTTTTATTATCGATAAGCGGGAGGTATCGGAGGATCTCATTGGGATGATCTCAGAGATTCAGCCTTATTCCCGCAGCTATGATGCGCATATGGTGAAGATTATCATGCAGGATGGCAATACGCTGTTCTCTGCTTACGACGGTATTCCCTTATTAAATGACTATAAGCAGGTGCTGCGCTCCTCTGGTAAAAGCCATGTATGTTTAGAACTGGATGAGACCAATGCCAGTATTTATGAGAGCGCCTGCGATAAGAAATAGCCAGACGAAAATGATGGAAACAATGGAGGGCAAAGAGTCATAGGAAAAACGCTGACTGCGGGTATAAGGCATGCGCAATCAGACTGAAACATTTGCTTTCTTGTACGGATATGGGTATAATTATAAAGACCTGAGGAGGTATATTATGTCAATTACGAAAAGTACGCAATACGGTAATATCAATATCTCGATTGAAGCGATTGCAACGCTGGCGGGAGGATTGGTCAGCGAATGCTATGGTGTTGTCGGTATGGCTTCCCAAAAGCTGTTAAAAGACGGTATCGCAGAGTTATTGAAAAAAGAGAACTATTCCCGTGGTGTGGTCGTCAGGGAAAAAGAGGGGGAGCTGGAATTGGATCTGTATATCATCGTATCCCATGGCATCAAGATCTCGGAGGTTGTCAATGAGGTACAGAAAAAAGTAAAATACATGATGGAAAAATCTCTGGAATTGGATTTTAATACGATCAATGTCTATGTCCAGGGTGTAAAAGCAATGAAATAGGAGATGGACTATGAATACGATCAACGGTGCCCTGTTTCAGCGGATGCTGGAAAGCGGAGCGAACAATTTAACAAACAAATTTCCGGAAATTGACGCATTGAATGTGTTTCCGGTACCGGATGGTGATACCGGTACCAATATGTCATTGACCTTCAATGCAGGCGTTAAGGATGCGAAGTCTTGTACGAGCAGTGATGTAAGTGAGATTGCCAAGGTGCTGTCCAAGGGACTGTTAATGGGAGCCCGGGGAAACTCCGGCGTGATCACATCACAGATCTTTCGCGGCTTAGCGCAAGGATTGGAGGGCATCGCAGAGGTCAATGGCTTTCAACTAGCCAATGCGCTTGTCAACGGATCTCGTGTTGCATATAAAGCGGTAATGCGTCCGGTGGAGGGGACGATTTTAACGGTTATCCGGGAAGCGGCAGACTATACGTATGCGTATGCATCTCAGACTGCGGATGTGACCTGTGTTCAAGTCATGGATAAGATGGTAGAGGAAGCCATCGCATCGCTGAAGCGCACCCCGGAATTACTGCCGGTATTGAAAGAGGTCGGCGTCGTTGACAGTGGCGGAGCTGGTCTGGTTACGATTTTACAAGGCTTTCAATCCGCACTCAAGGGAGAAGTCATTCCCCGCAAAGAGAATAACGAAAGTAATGAGGTAGCCGGCGCTTCCCTTGAAAATGAGGAATTCGGCTATTGTACGGAATTTATCGTGCGTTTGAATGACAGCGCAAAAATGAGCTTCCAAGAGGAGGTACTGCGGGAAGCGCTTGCCAATATCGGTAATTCCATCGTCTGCGTACAGGATGAGGATATCGTCAAGGTGCATGTGCATACCCTGACACCGGGAGAGGCGCTGAACTTGGGACAGCGCTATGGTGAATTTGTAAAGCTAAAGATTGAAAATATGCAGGAGCAGCATGAAAATATCATGATCAACGCCGCGAAAGAAGAAACTGTGCCACAGGAAACAAAGGCAGAACCGAGCGAATATGCGATCATTACGGTAGCTGCCGGAGATGGTCTGGCAGCGATGTTCAAGGAGCTGCGTGCAGATATTGTCATCAGCGGCGGTCAAACGATGAATCCCTCCACAGAGGACTTTGTGGAAGCGATCAAAAAGGTCAATGCGAAGCATATCTTCCTGTTGCCTAACAATTCCAATATCGTATTGGCAGCCCAACAGGCAGCATCCGTCATGGAGGAAGAAAGCATAACGGTTATCCCATCCAAGACGATACCACAGGGCTTGAGCGCCTGCATCATGTTCAATCCCGATGTGGATGTAGATACCAATGTCACTGAAATGAAGGAAGCGCTGAGCAACGTAACAACCGGACAGGTGACCTATGCGATCAAAGACACTACCTTTGAAGGCATGGAGATTAAGGCCGGTGATTACATGGGGATCATGGAAAAGGATATCGTCGTATCTACATCAGATATGAGCGTAGCGACTAAGCGCTTAATCGATTTGATTGTCAAGGAGGACAGTGAAATCGTTACGCTGATCTATGGTGAGGGTGTGGATGAAGCACAAGCCAATGAGATCGCCGCATACATTGAGGATAAGCATGACATCGAGGTAGAAATGAACTGTGGCAATCAGCCCGTATATTCCTATATTATCGGTGTGGAATAACCCATCATAGAAACTGGAGAAATACAAAGAACGGTACATCTGTGAAAGCAGAAGCAACCGTTTTTTTTGGGCTTATGATAGGGAATTGGATGAAATCTCTGATTCAGAGAGATGTAACCAAGCATATCCCATGCTTGACTATTCTAAAAAAGAT
>CANPNQ010000038.1 GCA_947575425.1 uncultured Erysipelotrichaceae bacterium | reverse complement strand
GAATATCCTCCTTGACCTCCTCCTGCTCCTTTTCCTTTGATTCTTCTTCCTTCGTTATTTCCTTATTTTGACATCCGGCAATGAGAATCAAACACAGACTCCATATGCCGATGAACCAGATATGCTGACGCTTCATCTTCTGCTTCCGCCCTTTCTTTTCCTTTTCTGATTTGCTTTAGCAGCATTGCTTACCTTTTTTCCCTTTGTCGATGGATTTGACGGATTCCACCCCTTTTTTGGATTGCTTGGTTTTACAATCTCAAAATCTACCTGCTTTTTAAAGCGGCTCGCATCGACACAGCGCACATGAACGCTCTGTCCCATGCGATACTTTCGCCCTGTTCGCTCTCCGATCAGACAATATCCGCTTTCTTCAAAGTGGAAATAATCGTCCTGTAATGTGGAAATATGAACCAATCCTTCAATGGTATTTGCCAATTCCACAAACAAGCCGAAGCGGGTGACTCCGGAAATCACGCCATCGAATTCCGCTCCGATAAAGCGTTCCATGTATTCCGCCTTCTTCATATCATCTGCGTCACGTTCCGTCTCGATCGCATTGCGCTCCCTTTTGGAGCATTGATCTGCCCCTTCCTCTACCCACTGCTCATCGGCGAGCAGAGCACTCTTCTCATATTGTGCGCTAAAGCAATACTTTCTTAACATACGATGCACGACAAGATCGGGATAGCGGCGAATCGGCGAGGTAAAATGCAGATACTCCTTCAAGCCTAAGCCAAAATGTCCCAAACAATGGGCGTCGTAGCGTGCCTTCTGCATACTCCTTAGCATAAAAGAGGATAACACCGGATAGACCTCATCGCCCTTGGCCGCATATAGCAATGCCTGAAGCTGATTGGGATATACATGATTCACATCTGCCTTCAGCGGATATCCCAGCATCGTACAAATACGCGCAAGCTCACGCATTTTCTTTGGCTCCGGAGTTTCATGGATGCGATACATCGAAGGAATCTCCATCCACTTCATGTGCGTTGCGACACATTCATTGGCGGCGATCATAAAATCCTCTATGATCCGCTCCGCTTCTCCACGCTCTCTCACCTTAACATCTTTCACTTTTCCCTTTTGATCAACGATGATCTTTGCCTCTCTTGTGTTAAAATCAATCGCTCCCAGTGATTCCCTTCGCTTACGCAAGCAACAAGCCAGCGATTGCATATGTTCGCACAGCGATAAAATATGCGCATACTCTCGACATGCCTCCTCATCCTTGTGCAAGATCGCATTGACCTTCGTATAGGTCATACGCTCTGTGCTTTTGATATAGGAAGGGAAAATCTCATATTTCATCACTTCTCCCTTGGCATCAATGTCCATTACACATGATAGAGTCAAACGCACCACATGGGGATTCAGCGAACAGATCCCATTGCTTAATGCATGCGGCAGCATAGGTACGACACGATCCGTGACATAGATCGAAGTACCACGCTCATAAGCTTCCTCGTTCAGCGCGGTTTTTTCTTTGACATAGTATGAAACATCAGCGATATGTACACCAAGACGATATCCGTTTTCGATTGGCACTACGCTGATCGCATCATCAAGATCGCGGGAATCCTCCCCGTCAATCGTAATGATCACTTCCTCTAACAATGATCTTCTTCCTTTTTTGTCCGCCTCCTGAACATGATCGGGAATCTTGGAAACCTCTTTCATCACCGTCTCATCAAAGGCTGGATCTATGCCATGCTCATAAAGCAGGGAAAGCATATCCACCCCCGGATCATATTTATAACCGACCACCTTTTCAATATGTCCCTGTAATCGTTCCTCAAAGCGATCTATATGAACCAATACCTTACTGTCATTCACAAGCGGAAACTGATCCATATTGGTAATGCAAAAACGACGATGGTTGAAGTAGGCATCCGGCATAAAGTATTTCATCTTGCCTTTGATTTTGATCGTTCCCACCACCTGTATCATGGAATGCTTGATGATGCGAATGATCTCCCCTTCTTTGGAGCCATCGCCATTTTCCCACATGCGTGCCACAACCGTGTCTTTATTTAATGCCAAGGCTAGATGATCCTTATGAATATATATGCTTGTGCCTTCCTGCTCTACAAAGCCGAAGCCTTTGGGATTGATGCGCAATTCTCCGACCACGTAACCAAGCTGTTCCTTGGTAAAATAGCGATTGGCTGCGTCGGTAAACAAAATATATGCATCCTCCATCTGATTCAATGTTTTGCATAATCCGATAAAGGAATTATGATCCTCCATATTCAATGCCTTTGCCAGATGATGGGCATCCATTCCTTTGTATTGCTTTCGTTGGATCACTTCCAATATGCTTGTTTCAAGATCCATGGTACACCTCCTTTTGTGTTACATCTTTATATCTTTTTTTGTATGTTTTCCTTGTTTTTTCTTATGTTGGCTACGCCTCGATATCGGGTCTGTTTGCCTATACGTTTTCGCTATTTGCTTGTCTTTGATTTTTAGTATACCCTATATTTGATTTTACTCGCTTTGTCGCTCCATACACTTAGATTGGCAGATCCGGCACGCATCATGCAAAACACTGTTACTAGAAAAAAAGACCGCTTACGGTCTTTTACTGGATCACTCTAGCAATCAATACAAGAGCGAAGAAAATCACTCCGATCGCCATTGTTAGGTTGGACAACGTTTTCTCTGCGCCGCGTTCCTTTACGTTCGCAAACAGATTCAAACCGTCTCCACCGGTAAATGCGCTGCTCAGACCATCAGATTTCCCGCTTTGCAGTAAGGAGAGTGTGATCAATATGACCGCAAATATAATCAATATAACATCTAAAATTCCCATGACAGTCCTCCTTTCTGCTCATATACGTTATTATTTTAGCACAATCGAATCCATATGACAAGATTTTTCGTTCCATGTACTGTTTGTCTTTTGTAGCGTTACAATAGATGCTAGATGAAAAGGGATCAAAAATGTGGGCAAAGAGTACATTTTTATGCTTACAAGGAGCCAAGCAGTTAACGTACAACTACCTATTTGAACATTGCTTATTTAGAATATCTGTCATTTATGATCTTCGCTCATAGATCAATTCAACGATCCCGTTATTCTTTTGCATCTCTATCAATGATAGTTTCTGTTCCTTCGGGAATGCTTCAAACAAGCGTATACCGCTTCCTAAGAGGGTCGGTATGATAGAAATATCATATCGGTCGATCAGATCTGCGCACATAAATTGGTGAATGAGATCGCTTCCACCACAAAGCCAGATGTCCTTGCCCTCCTGTTGCTTGAATTGACGGATCAAAGAAATCGGCTCCTCGTTTGTAAACTGAATCAGTGGTGTAGAGGTATCACTTTGATGGGTAAACACATAAGTGGTAAAATCCCCATATATCCATTCCGTGGGAGATAATTCTGTCACAATTTGACGGTAGGTATTTCTTCCCATCAAGACCGTATCAATCTCTTTGGTAAATGCAGCATAAGAATCATCTTTTTCACAATCCTGATCCTGCCCACACAACCATGCGACCCCACCATTTGGATCTGCAATATAGCCATCAAGACTCATTGCGATATATAAAATGACTTTTCTCATATGGATTAACACTCCTAACCTATTTCTTCATTAGAAACTGTTTCATTTTTAAGATCAAATGATCTGTATGGAGACAATGCATATTCTTTCCTGTATCATTCAGCAATCATGATGGGAATACTCAATAGCTGCGAACGCTTTCTCGCTCCATCATTTCATAGGTGACCTCTTGCCACTGCGGCGCTCTCCCTTCTATGATTGCGATCATTTCCTCCATCAGGTTTTCAGAGAATGCGCCATAGTGATATGACAGGGCGCTCACGGCAGGATAGGCATGTTCATACCATGGGTCATCATGAAAACAGGCAAGCGACATGTTTTGCGGAATATGAATGTGTGCCTCCTGACAGTAACGATATAAGCGCATCGTCCATTCCCGATCATCGCAAAGAATCACATCATAATCACCAGTGACAATCTCCTTCATGATGTCATTCATGCTCTGATCCTTCATCGTTATCACATGCATATCTAAGGGAGCCGCCCCATAGGCAGATGCAAAGCCGCTGCGGCGCTGCTTGCCTACGTGTGCATCTGTTTCCAGCCATAGGAAGCGATAAGCATTCTTATGCAAACAATAGGACCCCATCTTAGCTCCAGCATTTGTTTCATTCATCGCAAGATACGGAGCATAGGTACATACATGATGCGCAAATACCACCTTCGTATGACGCTTTTGTACCAATGTCTGTAAATGAGCGGGATTCTCGCAATCCAAGAGGATCACCCCTTCCGCGCCTTGTGCAAGCAGCATCTGCATACTTTCTTTTTCCCATGATTCACTCCCCTCACCCATTGCGATCGTTACTTGATAGCCGAGTGCATCACCCTTCCGTCTGATTCCTGCCAACATTTCCTCAAGTCCCGCTTTGCGCATATCGCTCACAATGACGCCGACCAATTTGGTATGCTTCGCTTTCAAGCGGCTTGCCAATACATCACGTTCAAAGCCCAATTCTTGAATGGCCTTTCGGATCTTTTCCCGATGCTCTTTTGAAACATATCCATCATTCAAATATCGAGATACACTGCTTTTTGATACATGACAATGCTCCGCTACATCCGCAATGGTCACTTTTCGTTTCATTCAAGGTCCCTCATTTCTCTTTCTATCATTATAACAGATAAACAAACAAACCGACATGAAAAAGCGCATCGATATAGCTTTGACAGCTGTTTTTAGGTCATAATGATTGATGCTCATGTTGTCTTTTTATATCCATCCCTTGTGCCATCTTTTTCAACTATCATAACGCAAGAAAATAACCAAACGAAACAATAGTCAAAGCAATCACTTGGAATATGCGAAGACCTTGATTTATGTAATAAAAAATAGTCGCAGGATCTTATTTCTTTTCTTTCCTGATGATATATTCAAACTGCCTTTTGCAAATCTGTCTGCGTATGCTATAATGTTGTTGAGGTGATAATTATGTTACAGGAAGGCAGTAAAGCAATAGATGTTACCCTGTGCGATCAATTTGGCAATGAGGTATCATTGAGTGATTTCAAAGGGAAGAAGATCGTTTTATACTTTTATCCGAAGGATATGACAAGCGGATGCACAAAGCAGGCATGCGCTTTTGCGGTGGCATATGATGCATTCCGGCAGGCAGATATAGCGGTGATCGGTATCAGCAAAGACAGCGTTGCTTCGCATAAGAAATTCGTGGATAAATATGATTTACCGTTTGTACTGCTAGCCGATCCCGAACGAAAAGCGATTCAGGCATATGATGTGTGGAAAGAAAAGAAATTATATGGCAAAACTTATATGGGAGTCATGCGTTCCACCTATATCATTGATGAGCATTTTACGATTATTAAGGTATTTGAAAAAGCCAATCCGGCATCCAACGCACAGGATATCCTAGATTTCTTACACGCAGAAAATAATGAAAAATACCAAGAGGAGCGTAAATGATCGCTTTGGTACAGATCCGCATATTTCAATCAGTAAATGATACAAGTGCGCATATTGATCATTAGATCAACTCTTACAAGTCAAACAATCATTTCAAAAGCATCCAAAGAGAATAAAACCTAAAAAAGATGACAGATACAGTAATAAGATAGATAATCAAAGTTGCTGTCTCTTTTCATCTTTTTTTTCGCAGAGATATTATACAGCGGGGATAGATTAGCAAAGCATAATAAATTGAAACTATCTCATTACGCAGAAAGCTGTTTTTAAACAGATACCAATGATATATCCAGTATGTTTCGTGAATGAATGGGCGATACCCTTTAAGAAATGTTAAACAGTGAATTAGAAGAAGAATTGGAATTTGTCAAGTATGATCAATCCGAAAAGAAAACAGATAATTCAAGAAGCGGCTACTATGAAGCAAGTATGAGAAGTGAATATGGAGATATCAACATCAAGGTTCCAAGAGATCGTAATTGGGATCGATATGAGCGGATATAAGGATGTATTGGGGTCATATATCAAAGAGGCAGAAACCGGTAAATTTTGGCTAAGCGCCATGAATGAGCTGAAGAACAGAGGAGTAGAAGATATCCTGTTTTGTTCCGCAGATAGCTTAAATGGCTTCTCACAGGCGATTATAGCGGTATACCCACAGACAATCGTCCAACGCTGCATTATGCATCAGATCCGCAACAGCACACGCTATGTAAGCGATAAAGCCAATAAAGAATTTATGAGAGAGCTAGAGAGGGTGTATCAAGCAGTTACACTGGAGATGGCAGAGCATAATCTCGAAAAAGTAGAAGAAGGAAAGATAAATACCCAAGCAGTATCAAATCATGGCGAGAGAATCGGGCAGAATTAAGTGTATATTTTACTTATCCGCAGCAATACGAAAAATGATCTATACAACCAATTCGATCGAGAAATTTAACCGGCAATTACGCAAAGTGACAAAAACAAAATCCAGTTACCCGAGCGAGTGACAAATCCTTATTGAAATTCCTATATTGCGCGATATTAGATATCACCAGAAAATGGACAGGAGCATCCCATAACTGGACGAGTATCGCAAACCAAAATTGATGATTTATTTAAAAGGGAGGATTGCCAATAATGATTTAATCGTTTAAAATGTAGAAAAAGCGGTTTACTACTTACCGCTTCTTCGTTACATATGTAGGTTTACTCAAAACTTGAAACAATCTCGATAAAAAAGAAGTGAGGAATCCTAAATGGATTGTCTCACTTCCTTGTTATCTTTGTTATGGGACATCACTTGTCTTGCGATGATGATCCCTGTCTTGGCATCTTTATCTCGTCCAAGCGATCCCATGACATCATCAAGAATGATCGCTTAGTTCCTAGTACATTGGACCCTGCGGCATCATCGGAGCTGGATTGTCCTCCTTGATGGCAGCGACTCCTGCTTCAGTAGTTAAGAACAGTGCAGAGATGCTTGCGGCGTTTAGCAGAGCGCTTCTTGTAACCTTTGTCGGGTCAATGATACCCTTGTCAAACATATCGCACCATACACCCACTTTAGCGTCAAAGCCTTCATTCTCCTTAGCATGCTTCTGATGCTCTAAAATATCATCGGAATTATATCCGGCATTATCCGCAATCTGTAAAATTGGAGCGGACAATGCATCCATAACAACTTTGATACCTTTCTGTACATCTACCACATCGGATTTCAGCGTATCTTTTAATTCCATATAAGTGTGAACGAATGCAGCACCGCCGCCAATGACGATACCCTCCGCAACAGCAGCACGAGTTGCATTCAAGGCATCTTCAATACGCAGCTTCTTTTCCTTCAATTCAGCCTCTGTTGTAGCGCCTACCTTGATGATCGCTACACCGCTGCTTAATTTGCCCAAACGTTCCTGATAGCGCTTCTTGTCATAATCGCTGGTGCAGTTATCACGCTGTGCGCTGATTTCCTTCACGCGCGCCTCGATTGCATCTTTTGTGCCGGCACCGCCAATCAAGGTCGTATTATCCTTTGTAACGACAGCCTTTTTCACAGTACCCAAATCAGTAATATCCATGTCTTTCAATTCCATGGCTAAATCCTTGGAATAGAAGTTCGCATTCGTTAATACAGCAATATCCTGTAACATTTCCTTCTGATTGTCACCGAATCCCGGTGCTTTTGTCGCAACAACATTGAACGTACCGCGCAATTTATTGACGATTAAAGTAGAAGTCACTTCATTGTCAATATCATCCGCAATGATCAACAGCGGCTTGGTGCTCTGTACGATTTTTTCCAATAAAGGCAAAATTTCTTGAATCGTGTTGATCTTCTGATCTGTGACCAAAACATAGGCATTCTCCAATTCCACCTGCATTTTC
>CANPNQ010000037.1 GCA_947575425.1 uncultured Erysipelotrichaceae bacterium | reverse complement strand
TGTCTGAAGGCGCATCGTTTTCGCAAATGCCATCGCCAATGTAGTTTTTCCCACACCGGGGATATCCTCCAACAAAATATGTCCCTTGGCAAGCATAACCATCAACACTTTTTTGATGATGATATCCTTCCCAACTATGACTTTGCTTATTTCATTGACGATCTGAGCTGCCTGCACCATCGTGATCCCTTCCTTCTTTTATATTCGTATATCTGATTGGCTTGCATCAGATGTTAACGAAAGCGATCCAGATATGCTTCACATGGATCTATTCGTTCCTCTAAACAAAAGCTTCCGTTTTCATAGCTGAATTTCAGGATCATACAGTTGGTGATAGCGGTGTTGCGCATGTCATCGCTTTGCGCATACAATTCCACCAGCTGTTTACATACCATACCATGCGACAAAGCCAATACGCAGGTATGATCTTCCTGTTTCATAATCGATTGTATTGTTTGTAAGATGCGCTCCCGCATTTCCTGTTTGCTTTCACCGCCATAGTTTGCGAAGAACATCTCATCCTCACCAAAGGGGTACATATATTCAGGAGCTCCCTCATATATGCCGAAATGCCATTCCTTTAAGCCTTTTAAGCGCACATATGGCAGATCGCTGACTAGCTCTAATGTATCGCAGGTCCGCTCTAAGGAAGAGCTGTACGCATGGGTAAAGGTAATATGATTTTCTTCAAAATAACAGCGTGCGGCTTTTGCCTGTGCGATTCCCAGTTCCGTCAGCGGAGAATCACTCCATCCCTGTATTTTCTTTTGTACATTGAATAATGTCTCTCCATGTCTCATCAGATACAATACTTGTGTCATAGGTCTCCCTTTCCTGTTTTCGATGTGCTGTTTCTTTTTTTGATATGATACACCACCAGCTGCGGCGGATTTCCCAAGCGAAGCGGCAGTGAAGTCATACCGATCCCACTTGATACAAACAGCGCAGTACCTCCTTTTTGATATAAGCCTTTGCGGTAATTGCGTCCGCCTTTGGGCAGGATTTTTTGCGTGATCCACGGCAGATAATTCTGACCGCCATGGGTATGTCCGCTCATCATCAATATCATCCACCAGATCTGGCTCATGAGAAACCAGTATTTGATAGGGTTGTAAGCGCTGTTTGCCTAATGTGCGATCCTCATATCCGACCAGCATATCATCCACACCCAGCACAGCCACTTTCGCTGCTTCATAAACAACACTTTGATTACAAAGAAGCTGAAATCCAGACTGCTCCATCATTTGCGGATAAACGTCCTTTGCCCCTCCCCCGATATCATGATTGCCATATACCGCAATTTTACCTAAACGGGCAGTCAAGCGAGCAAGATAGGGCGGCAATCGGTGTGCAAGCTGTGGCGTTTTTTCATAGTGATCCATCAAATCTCCGCTGAATACGATCAGATCCGGATCGAGTGCATTGATCTCAGTCATCAATCGTTCGCATTTGCGTATGGAGCAATGACGATGAAAATGCGTATCGCTGAATTGCACGATGCATAGCTCTTCATCCTGTATCTCGCCACTCAGCCAAACATGATGCTTCACCAAAAGATTGGGCTCAATCAAAGCCATATAGATGATAAGCAATACCGCCATCATCACAAAGCCTATCAACATAATCATATGATCCCTCCCTATGTATCTTATGGTTATGTTACCCAAATGCCCCTTGTTTTATTTTCCTTTCCTTTTGTGTGATGCCTTGTATGCATTTTTATTATACCATATCTATCTATACAATGCGAGCCATACGTGTAGTTAATGGCCAGCATACGCATATGAGGTGAATTTGTGTAAGAAAGAAAAGTATTCACCCATAGGATTCAGCAACACATCATGCATAGAAAAAGCTGAAACCATTCCTTCTGAATGACCTCAGCTTTCATTTCTATTTGCGGGAATACTTATTCGCAGGTAAATCCGCCATCGGATAATTCTTTTACCATTTCATCCATGCTGGTTGCGTTGAAAGACTGCTCAAAGATGCTTGCCTCTGCGCTGACAGACATCTTCCATCCCTCATCGTCAAAGTCGGAAGTAATGGTATATCCATCATCCTCGTTCAAATGCATCGTCTGCAACATCACATTCTTCATTGTATCACTTGCCTGTTTCTTGACATCTGCATCCGCTTTATCTACCATATCCTTTGTCAAGCCCATCGGTGCCATTGCTGTATATGGTGCATTGATATTCAGGGAAACCTTGCTCAATACATCATCCTTGCCTTCCAAATCCATTGTGATTGCGATACCTTCCTGCTCAGCCTTGCAAGTTTTCTTTACTGTACTTTCACTGTCCCCGGAACCGCCGCATCCTGCCAATACAAAGGCAGCGCACAAAACAACCAATAACTTCTTCATTCTGTTTTCCTCTTTTCGTTTCCATATATAACACAACTCGAGTATATCAAAATGTGTACCATTTAAGACAACGAAAAAGTTGTCTTTTTTTTCGCTTTTCACTGCGCAATCTTACATTTTGATCACTCTTTTCCATTGTTCATAAAAGTACACATTTTAAAACATCATTGTGTAATTTGTATGTTTTTATGAAAATGAGAGCTGTGCTATGTTTACGAAAATATGGTATAACAATTATCGGGAAAAAGCAAGGATTTTTTATCACTTTGCTGAAAAAGCATAGAAATTGCTTATCATCATTTTGTTCTTTCTCCCTCCCTTTCAAAGCCGCTTATCATAGGTCGCTTGACAGAATGTCCTTTCCATTCGCGCATAATTCCATGATGCAAAAAGGCCATCCGCTTGATTTCGCTTGCCTGATAGATTTTCATCCCATGATAAAAACAAACGACAGGAATCCTTTGTCGCTCATCCTATTCTTTTGTCAGTTTTCCATGTACGAAACATGAAATTCATGATAAACTTACTGTGAAATGAGGTGGAACAATGAAAGAGATCCTGCAAAATATCATGATTTACCGCATTCAAAAGGAACATTTGATTCATCGCTTTGCGGATGCGATTTCCCATATCACCGATCACAAGGATCGTGATGCAATACGAAATGAATTATACGAATGCGTCAAAGAGCTGCTCGATTTAGCAACGCGTTATGGCTGGTGGGATAATTTGTGGCAGTGCTTGCTGGCATATCATTTATTAACGGATGAAAACTCCTATACCTTAAGCAAGGAGCGGCGAAAGGAAGCGTGTATCGGTAGTATCACGACGTTTCTGCATCACGATATGAAGAAGTTTGAACAGCTGTTTCATTATGATTTTACTGCCATGGTGGATCAGCCCTTGGATATTTCGTGCTTTTCCGAGTTATGTCATTATCAGGTAATTCAAAAGCGTCATGAGATGTATGATGAGGGGATGGGCAGGCAAATCCATGCAATTGCCAAGGAATTGGATCAGGCGCTTACACCTGCCGCTATGCTGGATGTATTGGATCACTTTTATGCGACATACGGAGTGGGACAATTCGCCTTTCATCAGATGTATCGTGTCAGTGAGTGTTCAAGTGAATGTGTCATTGAACCAATCTGCAATCCCAGTGAGGTAACCTTGCATGATCTGATCGGCTACGAAAGTCAAAAGCAGGAGTTGTGTGCCAATACACAGTCGTTTTTGCAAGGCAAAAATGCCAATAATGTATTGTTATACGGAGAAAGCGGAACCGGAAAATCTACGAGCATCAAAGCGATTGCGAACCAATACTATGAGCAGGGACTGCGTTTGATCGAGATCCATAAGCATCAGTTTCATTCCCTACATGATGTGATCGCACAGATCAAAAAGCGCAATTATGGGTTTATCATTTATATGGATGATCTCTCCTTTGAGGAGGATGAAACGCAATACAAGTATTTAAAGGCTGTGATGGAGGGTGGCTTGGAGATGCGTCCTTCCCATGTGCTGATCTATGCCACCAGCAACCGCAGACATTTGATCAAGGAGACATGGCGGGATCGAAATGATGTAAGTGAGGATTTGCATCTGTCGGAGACGATGTCGGAGAAGCTCTCGCTCGTCGCGCGCTTTGGAATCAGTATCTATTATGGCAGACCGACACCGCAGGAATATCACACCATGGTCAAAGAGCTGGCTCAGCGGGAGGGCTTATCTAATATCAATGAGGAAGAGCTATGGCAAATCGCCAATGCATGGGAACTGCGCCATGGCGGTGTGTCGGGAAGATGTGCAAGACAGCTGATTGATGATCTCAGCACCCGAGGCAAGCCTGTATGACCACAGAGTATGAAATCATCCCGCTGAAGCATCCCCTCATTGCGCAGACTTTCTATTGGAATGAAGAGTTATGGTTCGACCATAACCAGCTTACACTGCTTTTTCCAAACCTCCGCAGCCGATTAAAGCGACTTTTGCGGCAGTGGGTGACTTATCGTAGTGAGGCGCAGTCTCATACCCATCAGTTTTCCGTAGTGAAAATGCGCAAATCCGCCAAATCGGAAGCCAAATCGGAATGGTTATATCAGATACGCTGTTATGACACTTGGTTCATCAAAAAGCTGTTAGCAGAATGTGAAAGTGAGGATGCAAGGCTTCTTTTGAAAGAAGCGAAGCCACTCATCTATAAATAAGGAAAGCAGCCGTATGATATAAAAAAGAAAAATCCTGTCTTGCATTTCTGTGTAGACAGGATTTTATGAACAAAAGACAGGATATGCGCTGATATTCCCAAGATCAATGCTTATACCAGCGCTCTTGTGAATTTAAAATGATGTTTGTCAAAACCCTCCCTTTCATAAAAGTGATGAGCATGAATCCGCTTTTGATTGCTGGAAACCTCCATTTGCATACATCCCTGTTGTTTCACAAGCGTATAGGCATGATCTAACAGCTGTTTGCCAATTCCCTGAGAGCGAAGGCTGGAAGACACGCTCAATTCCATAATCTCAGCGATCCTTGCGCAATGATGAAGCTGGTTCTCCATTCGTACATTGCATACGCCGATGACAGCATGATCCCGTTCATAGACCAGACATAGATAGCGCTCATCACTCAGTTGATCCGCGAATATACGGAAGAACGCTTCCTGATCCAGTTTCGTTTCTTCCAGCTCACAGATCAAATGATACAAAGCCTTTCTATCTGTTTCTTTTGCGTATCGAATCATAGTCTCACATCCTTTTTTAAAATTCTAGCATAAACCTTTTGGTATCTGCAAGTGGATCAAGGCAAGCGCTGATAAGGATTATGCGCAGGATTTCCATCACATAAATAAGTGATTCCCTGATGACAGGAATAGATCGCTGACCATAGCGTGTTGGCAGGGCAAAAGGAAGGGTATTGACAAAGAAAACCATACTTCCCTTGTAATAAGTGCTGTAGGAAAGAAAGATCATGTACCTCATATGCGGATAATGCATGATGCAAGGTAGACCTGCGCTCACCGGATTGAAGATCATCCAAACTTTCCGGAAATTGATAGGACTCCATTTCACTATGATGAAACCGATTCACCGCATAAACAAAGGGCGCATTTTGTTCCACTGCAATATGATCGCAGCAGCATTCCAGCATTGCGATATCTCCAAAGCGATCCGCCATTGTCAAGGTGAAGGAGGACCCGATGGGAAGCCGCCTGCATTCTGCGATCGCTTCCTTGATTGTCTCACAATGCGCCAGCAGATGACGTATCATCAGACCGGCGTTATATCCGGGTGTGATACGTACCGGACGAATATGGGTCAGGCCGATCGCTAAACCATGCACATTCATTCCGTCCTCCAATTCGATGAAAGCTGTGGTATTTCCCCTATATCGATCCTTTATCAGTTCATGAATCGCATAAGGTGCGATCACTTTCAAAAAATCACTGTTTCGCCCCAGTATCGTCTCTCCTTCATGGCGTAGCGCCACGCAGCTACAAAACGCATCCGCATGCATCGCATACATGCCAAATAGAAAGGCACATAGTTCTGTATAGGAATAGGCAAGGGCATCACAAAAGCCATGCATCTCCTCTAACAGATCCGGATCATATGTTGCATAAATCGTTTCACATGCCTTTGCATAGGCATAGCGTTTCTCATGGAAACAGCCTGCAAATCGCTTTGGCGCAAACAAGCCTTTCTTTTTCAAAGCCAAAGCACGCTGAAAACCGATCTCATAATAAGATCCACTACATTGTATCATTTCCATGTTTTTTCTCCTTATTGTTTTCTTTATTGATATCACATGCGCATGCTATGCATAGTATAACGGAATAAAAATTTTGATACAAGGGTTCAGAGAATGAAAATGATTTCCTTTTATAATACAAATATTGATCAAAAAAAATGATAGGATATTTCATTTTTAATGCTCCTAAAAAATGCCCAAGGAAAGGGATGCCAATACATAGAGTATGAGCGACAAGAATCGCCTATCTCCGTGAGGACAGAGTATTTGTACTCCCCGGCAGCTGCTTGCGTCATTCCATCCATATCAAAAAGCAGGGTATCACCAAGCACCCATTACAGGCTGATGGTATTCCCCTGCTTTTTTTAACTACCCTCGTATCGTATCTCTGTATTTTTCTTTTTCTAGGAAGGTAGGCAGATATTCCAGCTGATTTGTCACCTTTTGTAATATCGCATAACAATACGCTGCTTCCTCACTGCTTCCGGCCATGAACTTCTTCTTGATCACTGCTGTATTCATCCGCTCATACGACATAACCTCATACAGATAAATGTTGTACTCCTGCATCGCAGGGATGAGTGCCAACGCTTCATTGAGCAACTGTTTTTTATAATAATACAGGAAATTCGCAAATAAAGTAAAGGTGTCCTGCTTCGGATAACGTTCATATAATTGCCTGAACTTTTCAAATTCTTCAAAATACAAAAAACCCGCATATAAATAATAACGTACGCCGAACACATCACTGGGATTCAAAGAGAGAATATCCTGAAACTGTGCCTGCGCCCTACGCATATAGCCAACCTCATATAAAGCACATGCATATGCAAACTTCATATGAAAGAATACCCTTGTCTCACCCATTTCATAAAAATCACTGATCGGCTGACGGAAATAATCTCTGCCCAGATTCATCGTTGCCAGCTCCATTCCCTCCTTATATATCTTCAATGTCTCAAATATATCACGGGAATATAAGCCAAGGGCCAAATATGCCTCGATGCAGTCACGACAAATCATGAGTGCTTCATGGGCGATCATCTTCTTTTTCTCCCAGCCACGATACTGCTTCATTTCCTTCAGCTTCCGTAATGCCAAATCATAATTCTGGGATTGATAGCTATTTCCGCGATAGCCATCCTGTAAGAACGCATCCAGTGTCATTTGATAGGTGATCCCTAAGGAGGCGGTATCCCATTCCTTTTTGTTCATCTCCCTCATCCCCTTTCCTGTTTCTTATCATTGACAAGACGATCATAGTGATTGCGATCAATCGCTTTGCCTATTGTTTCATTCTCATATACGAAATCCAGCCAAATCGTATTGCTTAACGGATCATAATCATGATAATAGATTGCCTCAGCCGATGCATCCTTTTTCATCAATACGCTCTTGATCTGTGCCATCAATGCATGATCAATGCCATCCTCACTCATGAGAATGGCTTCCCTCAGGGCTTGCGGTGATCTTACGCATATCAAATCCGAAGCAGAAAACTGATCCCTTAATTCCTGTGGTGCTTTCCCATCCACACTCATATAGGCAAGAAAACGCCGCTTTGGATCATGGTAGAGAAAATTGTGGATATAGGTGATCTGCTCATGACAGATGGGACAGGTAAAGGCAAACATCCGTCCGCTCAAAATGCGCTCCCTTTCCTTAGGCTCCAAGTCCGGCTGAATCAAGGTATGACTTTTGATATGGGTATGATAACCACATTGTCGACAAACGATCTCAACCAAAATATGGCGCACCGAACATCCTCCCAACTACTGGTAACATT
>CANPNQ010000036.1 GCA_947575425.1 uncultured Erysipelotrichaceae bacterium | reverse complement strand
TCTATAATCGCAATCGGATTTCTGAGATCATGTGCCACGGATGCTTGTAAAATTCTCCGCTGCTCCATCATATTCCATAGATGTCGGTTATTATCATAGAGCGCCTGCCGCATTTCTTCAAAAGCTGTGCAAAGCCTGCCTAATTCATTGTTATTGTTATAAACAACCGTAAAATCAAGATCTTGCTCTCTTATATGTTTTGTTGCATCCGCAAGGACTTGAATCGGCGGAGACAGATTTTTCTTATAAAACCACCATGCACACAATGCAATGCCTATAACCGAATAGATGAAAGGCAGTCCCACCATGGAAACGCTCATCGCTCTATATAATAACTGTTGATTCGGGCGCAGTGTTGAAAAACTGGATTCAATTTTCTCTATCATAAACTCAGTATTCGCTAACGCTTGTTCTTCGCTGCTCTTATTCGAAGCAAGTATAGATAGTGTAGAAGCTTCATCAAGGTTTAATCTTTGCTTCATCTCAGATATCGTCCCATCTGCCATAATAGTCTGCGCATGCAGCCAAATCTCCTGTGAATTGGGAAGTATGTACTTCTGTATGCGGTAACAGCCGTAAATTGTCAGAACAGACGATGCAATAACAATTAGCATTGAAATGGCAACAGCCCCGATAAAGGCTCCTTTTATTGACTTGGGGTTTCTTATTTTTTCCATCTATATCCCATCCCCCAAACTGTTTCTATATATTCCTTGCCTGTAGCATCCGTCAGTTTATTTCTGATTTTTCGGATATGCTCTTTAATAACATTGCTATCGCCCTCACCATGAAAGCCCCATACCGCTTCATATATCCGCTCTTTATCAAATATTTGATTCGCATGACACATCAGAAATTCAACAATATCGAATTCACGATTGGATAAGTTCAACTCCGTTTCTCCATAAAAAATTTTGCGTTCAGCAAGATTTACAATGAAACCCTGAGAAGATACGATTTTAGGCGTACACTTACTTCTCTCATCCCGCCGCAAATGAGCCGCCACCCTTGCGCTCAATTCTTGTAAACTAAAGGGCTTGGTTATGTAGTCATCGCCACCAGCCTGCAAACCGTTTATCTTGTCCTGTTCTGTAATTCGAGCGGTTAAAAACAAAATAGGACAGATAACATTATTACGGATAATTTTACATAGCTCCAATCCATCCATTTCAGGCATACTGATGTCAAGCAAAATTAAATCTGGATAAGTAGTAAGCATTGATATTGCCTGCTGCGCATCTTCGGCTACAAAAGTTTCATATCCACAAGCCTGTAAGTGACTTGATAATAATTCAGTCAGCATTTTTTCATCATCAACAATGAGTATTTTATGCGCCATAATAAAAAACCTCCAATCTCATATATGATAAAATCTAAAAGTCAAAAATCGGTCAATTTATCGCTTTCTTTCTTCAGGTATCAGCAGGTTTTTTGGCATCTTTAGAAATAAATCGCCAAATTTATATTCATCGCACCATCAATACGATTTTACTTACATAACCGTTGCATCTACAAAAGTAAAGCATTTATTATGGGATTATTTTTTCTTTCATATAAATCACACTTCCTAAATTCTATTTTACTATATCCCTATCGTCTTTTTCAAGCAATTCACAATTCTGTCTCTTACACGTTTGAAATTGGTATAATCATTGGCATGGAATGTTCCTCATTTTGGATGAAACAAATAGCTGAAAAAGAAATACCATGATAAATCCTCCTGTTCCATCATGGTTGTGTCGATATTCTATGGGAATACTAGATGACAGAAGGAGGACGAATGTGATATGACTTCCATTCCATCGATCATAATCCGCGCTCTGCTTGCGGTATTTACCTTACAGCTACTCGCTAGAATCAACGGTCCCAAACAGATTTCTCAGCTTTCCTTTTATGATTATATCACCGGTATTACCATCGGCTCCATGGCAGCTTATATGGCTGTGGATGAACAGATTCCGCTGATTGCACCCATGGTAGCGATCGCTGTTTTTGTATCGGCTTCCTATCTTGAGAATCAATTATCCCTACATTCCCTAAAAGCACGCAAGCTGATCGATGGAGTCCCGATGCTATTGATGGCAGATGGAAAGCTCATCCAAAGCCATATGAAAAAGGCGCATCTGAGCGTCAATGATCTGTTAAGTGAAGCGCGTGTTGCGGGATATTTTGATTTATCAAAGATTGCCTTTGCGCTGATGGAGACCAGCGGAAAGATTTCCTTTCTGCCCTACGCACAAGACAAGCAAAAAGCGCCTGCCTTGTTCATCAACGTCATCATTGACGGTGAGATATTACCACAGGAGCTTGCTTTGATTCAAAAGGATCGCACATGGCTCTTACAAAAACTGAAAGAGCATCATCTGTCCTTATCCGACGTATTGTTGGCAAGCGCCGATTCAAGCGGACGATTGATCTGTTATCCACGAGAGATACAGACAAAAGCAACACAAATTTTCCTGTAAGTACGCCGCCTCACTTTCACAATGCTTCCCTGATTTTTTCTTATTCCTTGCGCTTTTGTATGTGATAGCTTGCCTCTGACAGCACAAACAGCGGCATCAGCTTACAGCATACATAGGCTGCCTTCATCAACCCTCCGGGAATGATCTGCGCCTTTTGTCCCAGCATTCCATCGACTGCCATCTTCGCCACTTCCATACTGCTTTTTCCCCTTAGCGCAAACTTGACCTGTGCCACCTCGCTGAATTCCGTTTGCACAGGTCCGGGACAAAGTGCGCTGATATATACATGCGCATTTGCCTTCTGCATCTCCTTGCGCAGTGCCAAAGTGAAATTTCTCACATATGCCTTTGTCGCATAATAGGTTGCCATCAATGGTCCGCTCAAAAACGCCGCCGCAGATGCCACGTTGAGGATATAACCATAATCACGATGGACAAAGTCCTTTAGGAATAATTTGGTTAGAATATGCAATGCCTTAATATTGGTATTGATCATCTGTAATTCCCGATCCAAATCGCCATGGATGAACTCCCCAGCCATACCAAAACCGGCATTATTGATCAGAATATCAATATCCTCCTCCTTCACCCGCTCATATAACAGGCTACAGTTCATTTCATCCGCAAGATCCATGCAGATGACGGTAACTGCCACGCGATCCCTCAATTCCTGTCTCAACTCCTCCAATCGATCTTTCCGTCTGGCGACGATGATCAAATCAATGCCATATCCAGCCAATACCCTTGCCATATCCCTACCAAGTCCGGAGCTTGCGCCGGTGATCAATGCCTTCATACGTTTTCCTCCTTGTTTCCATCATATTATCTTCCTATAACAGCACCTATTCCTTTTTCTTATGATGGGCCAGCTCGAAACCATTTATTCCAACGAGGTTGTATCATTCACATCCTCATGATAAAGGAACCGATAATGTCCGCTGATTCCCTTTAACATATCCTCCCGCCACAGGCAATCCTCCTCCATTTTGGGCAGATTGCCATTGTGAATCAAAAACGGTACGCCACGATAATTGCGCACCTCCGAAACAATTCCGATATGCGAATCAGAGAATACCACAATATCCCCTGCCTGCCATTCCTCAATTCTTTCAAGATCCGTTGTCAAGACCTTTGTATGACGGGCAAAAAACACCTGTAAATTGGGGACACGACGAAAATCAATATTGGGGTCTGGAACTCCGTTGACCCTTGGATAACAGGTGACACACGAAGCAATATCCGCATCAACCAGCGCCTTTAGATCATAGCCGGCTTCCTGTAACGAGCGCCATATCACATCGGTACATACTCCCTCCTCCTTTGGCGGATAGCCGCCATCATAATAGGCGCTGCGATAGGTTGGGTGGCGCTGTGCCTCCTGCTTGGCGCCATTTAAAATATCGATAAAATCGTCAACGCCATTTTGATTTTGATCCTTTCCGCTTTCCTGAAAGGTTATTTGAAAATCAGCATCGTCATAGCGGGGATGGGGAATCAAATTATACAGATAGAGTACCCACACTACGATCGCAAAAACGATCACTCCCAATCCCGCCAAGATCCGATGGATCATTCGCTTTGCCATCATCCATGACTCCCATCACAACAGATAAGGCAGTGCCACAGTCGCCAATCCCAAAAAAAACAGGAAGCCCAGCACATCCGTCACCGTTGTCACAAAAACACCGGATGCCAGCGCCGGATCCACATGGCATTTTTCCAGAATTACCGGTATAAAATATCCCGCAATATTGGCGAGCATCATATTCAAAAACATCGCAGCCCCTGTTACGATGCCAAAGATCGGATTTCCTTCCAATAACATGGCGCCCAATGCGATCAGCAGACCGATCACAACGCCGCTTAACATCCCGACGCCGATCTCCTTCCATAAGATCATCGCCGCATTCTCCTTTGTCAACTCGCCTAAGGACAAGCCGCGCACCACGATTGTCAAAGATTGTGTACCGGCATTCCCTCCCATTCCCGTCACAATCGGCATGATCGTCGCCAGCGTTACCACCTGAGAGATGGTCCCTTCAAAGTAAGATACCACCATTGCCGCAAGCACCGCTGTAAATAAATTGATTACCAGCCATGGCAGACGTGACTTCAATGATTCTATGAGCTTGGAATCGATGCGCTCCTCCTTGCCGACTTGACCCAAGCGGTGAATATCCTCGGTGGTTTCCTCCTGAATGACATCCATGATATCATCAACCGTGATGACCCCAAGCATATGATGATCCTCATCCACAACTGGCATCATCACAAAGCCATATTTTTCATCTTTGCGACCTGTTCCTGATCCTCATCATAACGCACAGAGATCACATTGGGATTGGTGATCTCCAGCATATTCGTATCAAAAGGACTGCTTACGATATCCCTTAGAGATACCACACCTTTTAGCGTATTGGCGCGATCGGTCACGTACAGATAATAGGTCGTCTCCGCATCCGTGTTCTTCTGTAAATACTCCAAAGTCTGACGCACGGTATTTTTTGCCCGTATGGAAATAAACTCGGTGGTCATCAAACCGCCTGCGCTATCCTCTGCATAATTTAACAGCTCCCGGACGTCCTCTCGATCCTCATGGCTCAGCTTGGCAAGGACTTCCTCTTGTTCCTCATCCTCCAACTCCCCCAACAGATCGGTCACCTCATCCAGTGACATCTCCTTTAAAATATGCTTCTGCTTGGCATCGGAAAACATCTTGAGGAGTTCATATTTTTCCTCATCATCCTCTTCCTCCACAATATCGGCAATGACCTCATCCGATAAATGTGCCAAAATGATCGGTGCTGCTTCTTCATCTTCATGGATCAGATCCAAAATGACAACCGGATGGATGTCACTGACAACCTCCTTGATCGCCTGCTCCTCCCCTTTGATCAAGAGCTGTTTTAATTCTTCATTCGTAATTTTCCGTTTCATATGATTCCTCCTTATCGAAGGATCATTTTACATTGTATTCCGGCGGTAAATGATCCTCATCTGTATTCCTATCCAGCGGGACGCTTATGCGATCGCTTTTCACATTTACCACCTGCCTCTCTTTCCTTATTTTATCACATTTTCCCCTTCAATCCCATAGGCAAAATGAAAAAGCGTTCCTTTTCCACGATTGCACTTGATACTGCATACTAGCTATGCTTCGATTTTCCTGCCAAATGCCTTCGTCTTAAAGGGATGTATTTAAACTTTAACTATCCCGCCAATGAACATGAGTGTGCTGAATGGCTGGATTCTATGATTCTTGCCTTCAGTGATTGGGGAATCTGCGAATATAGCGGCTTTGTTTCTCTATTGATTTCTTGGCATTATAAAACAGGTGATAGATGCAAGGAGTTTCTCCCATTGCCTCTCTTTTACCTGTTTTCTTTTACTTCCCCGCTCCCTAATTTGGATGATCGAAAACAGACAGGTAGACTTCCCTTCCAAATCACCTGTCTGTATGATTCCTTCTACCTAACCATGCATGAATAGATGCTTTGTCTTATTCATACATCATCATTTGATTTCCCTTTCGAACAATGATTCTATTACCGCAATCCGTTCATCGTTTCAAGTAAAATCACTGTTTACCAAATAAGCAAAGCTAACGATCCTTTGATCTTTTCGCAAAAAGATATAGTTCGAATAATATGGATTTTTGGGTGTATGCTCTATATCATTCAGGGCATACGCCTTTTCCACATTAGAAAACGTATCACCCATATCTACGTAATATTCAAAGATGTTTTCTTCATTCCAAGCAGGTCCGATCAGATCGATATGACCTTCTCCATACGCTGGTGCGGCTATTCTTCAGCCTATCCAAATTTCCGTGTGGGCATCTTTCCATTTCTGTCTGTCTTTTCACGACTCAAAAAAAGGCCTTCATGCTATGATTTCTCTGCCGAGAAATCTGACACAAAGGAGGTTATATCCCATGAATAAATTCTTCACAATGGAAAGGTCCTTTTTTAAACCCACCCGCTCATTTAGATCACCGATATTTCTTCATCCGCTCCATGTCTCGCATCCATGCTTATCCATCCGATCCGCTATTCCATTCCTTTTTACATCGTATGCATCACTCCGGAGCGCAGCTGCTTCAAGGCATGTTCCACCGTATCGCTTTGACGGCAGGCATTGATCAAGGTAAGCTCATCCGGCGCATGACGCCAATTTTGTGTTTCCCTGCGCAGCACGCTTAATTTATCACTTTCCTTTAAGGAATCAAACAAGAAAATATCATCAAAGATCTCCATGAATTCCTTGCCTAACTGCTTTTCCAGCATCGTTTGATAGGTCTGTGTCTCAAAGAAATGCAAACTATCCTGTGCAGGCAGAGTAAATTCACCGCTCATGATAAAGATGGAGTGGCGCAAGTCAACACGTTGATCCGACACCTCCATAAAGCCCTTTAAAATGGAACAGCGCAGTAAACTCAATGTTGTGGGAGAGGCACAATGCAAATTAGCGACATGTACCGTCGTATAAGGATTACGCTTGATCTTATTCATAACAGGATGCAAAGAGACATCAATCATACTCACATCCAGCTCGATCATTTCCTCCTGATTAAAATAAGCACGGGTGAATTCCTTCATCAGCGTCTTTTTGCCGCAACAGTGTTCCCCGCAAAACAACCATACGCCCAAGGGACGGTTTTGAATCACACCCTGCTCAATCCATGACAGCTGTGCCATCAAGCGATCAATGATCGGACGCTGAGCGATCACCCTTTCATACAGACACGCTCTGACCTTGTGCAGACGATCACAGGATTCCAAGGGTATATCCGTCAACTGCTCGATCACCTTGCGTACAATCCCATCGTTGACAGTTTTATCCTCCTGTGCTTTCGCATGGACGCAGGACAGATCCAGCACATCGATCGCTTTATCAGGAAACTTGCGCTGCGGCATAAAATAATCGCAATATTCAATCATATCATGGATCACCTGCTTGGGAATCTTCACCTGATGAAACAATTCATACTCCTTTAGCTTGCTTTCAATCATCGCTTCACAGGTTGCCTTGTCCGGCTCCTTTACCATGATGATCTGAAAGCGCCGCTCCAATGCTCGATCCTTCTCGATGTATTTCTCATATTCATCCAGTGTCGTAGCTCCGATACATTTGATCACACCACGAGCCAGATAAGGCTTCAGCACGCTGGAAACATCGATACTGCCCTCACTTTTTCCCGCGCCGATCATCTGATGGATCTCATCGATGAATAAGATCACGTTCGGATATTTTTCCAACACTTTAATCAGATTTTGAATTTTCTCCTCAAAATCGCCGCGATATTTGGTTCCGGCTACCAAAGAATTCAAATGCAGCTCATAGATGACGGAATTTTTAAGACCTTCCTGCACTTGTCCATCAGCGATCATCCCTGCCAATTTTTCCACCAGCGCGGTCTTGCCGACGCCCGGCTCTCCGATCAACAGCGGATTGGCTTTTTCCTTGCGAGATAATATGGAGATCATCAACGCCAGCTCCT
>CANPNQ010000035.1 GCA_947575425.1 uncultured Erysipelotrichaceae bacterium | reverse complement strand
CATAAGTGCTGTGGAGCGTTGCCACGGTGTCTCCCAGTCTCTTGGCAATATCAAAATCGGTAAACCCTGCTGACATATTGTTGATCAAATAAGACGCATGAGAATGGCGTAAATCGTGGATTCTGATTACCGGTATTTTATCATCCTCTGATAAATTTTCATTCGCCTTGCTTATGTATTGTTTAAACATTCGCCGCAATGTTTCTGGTGCTATCGGACTGTCGTTCCCAAAAACATAGCCATCACGCTTAAACCCTATAAATTTTTCTGTCCTGTGTTTCCATTCCTTCATTTCTTCTACCAGTACATCAGGCATCGTAATGGTACGATAGCTATTTTTAGTTTTTGGAGATGTTGAACCTTTTTTTGAACCACTGTCAGTCCTCTCGATTCTTATAGTTTTATTTATAAGATCGATATGCTTCCATGTAAGTGCCATCATCTCTCCCCTGCGCATCCCCATATAATACAAAGTCATAAATATACATTTATACATAGGGCTATCTACGGCAATTATAAATTTTTCAAATTCTTCAAGTTCCCAAAAAAGCATTTCTTTTGTGATCTCATTCTTGCGGGCATCCGTCTTCACAGAGACGAGAGGATTATTGGGCAATAACTCATTTTCCAAGCCATACTTTAACACCTTATTCACACAATAAAAAATCTTTTCAACATAATTCTTAGAAAACTTACGATCTAGTTCATCAATATATTTTTGAAGTTTTTGTTTATTTAAGTCGCAAATCAAAACCGCTCCTATCTGTTTATTCACTACATTCAAAGTGTATTCATCGCTTTTGATCGTTGCTTCTTTTACTCTTTGCGAAGTTCAAATATTGCTGAGTTAACTCTTGGAACGTCATGGAATTCATAGGATTCCCAACCTTTTCCCTGAAATCATCTTCCGCTTTTCTCGCCTCCTTCTTGGAATCAAAACCACGCTTTTTGTATTGCTTCCGTTTCCCATTCGCATCCACATATGATCCATAATACATCCACTTGCCTGTCTTAGTGTCCTTTTGCTGTGCCATAATATCACCTCATAATTATTATGCCATAAAAACCAATAAAAAAAAAGCACTAGTTTTATGCCAAAATTATGCCGCGCAAATTAAAAACCCCTTTATTTAGGGGTTTATTATTCATTGGTGCGGATGACAGGAATCGAACCTGCACGCCGTAGGCGCTAGATCCTAAGTCTAGTGCGTCTGCCAGTTCCGCCACATCCGCAAATCCAGTCTTATTATAGCACAAATCTTTTAAAATGCAAATTTTTTTATTCTTTGCCTGCCCGACAGATCGCTCGCTTCTGCCAAATTATGACCCATGGAGTACGCATGCAAAAGCGCCCTCATTCATGGACTTATGCAGATCATGAAAGACCTGTTCATTTCGCCTATAGTTCCTTCACATAGCGAATCACAGACCGCCTTATAGTCACATACCCACAAAAAGGACGCTATCCACATTTCTCTTTCTCATCAACATACCAATAGCTGCCAACAGAGCATGGCACAGCATATTTGAACCCATATATAACAGCGCACAGCAAATACTGCCAACAGCATCCCTTTGCATTCGCAAAGAGAATCAGTCACATCATCAGACTTTTACGCATGCTTTGGCAGGAATTTATCTAACTCTCTTTCCACCTGATCCATCTTCTTCACTGTGATATGTTCGAGACATCGTCCATTTGCGATAACCATTTCCACTTGGCGCAAAGCACTCAAACGATCCAGCGGATTTTCCTTGGTTACGATCAAATCAGCACATTTTCCGACTGATATGGTTCCAGTGATGTCATCAATCCCGGCAATTTGGGCATTGCGCTTCGTTGCAGTATACAAAGCAAAACGATTGGAGACACCGCAATACTGCACAAAATACACCAGCTCCCGCCACATATCGTAATGCGTGATATAAGGACAACCCGTATCAGTACCTAAGCCGACAGGAATCCCTTCCTTCAGGCATTGCTTGGCACAATCGATGATGCCCTGAAATACGATATTGCCATTATATTGCTCCATCTCACTGGCATGGGAAATAGAGCGATCAAATAACGCATAGGGGAGCGCCGGAGACAATGTAGTCACAAGCGCCGCATGGCGCTCATGAAACAGCCGCAAAATCTCCTCGTTCGCTTCCGCTCCATGCTCAATCGTATCAACACCGTTTGCCAAAGCGACTGCCACTCCTTCCCTGCTTTCCACATGAGCCGCTACCCGCAAATGATGCCGATGTGCCGCCTCACAAGCCGCCTTTACCAATTCCGCATTCATTTTCAGCTCACCGGGTTCACCCTTGACTTTAGCATCTAAAACACCGCCTGTAATCATCAATTTTATCCAATCAGGGTGATCCTTGGCAATCACATCGACATAATGTGCTGCTTCCTCGGCACTTTTAGCGATATAAGCTAAGGAGCCTGCCATGTGGCCACCCTCTACTGATACCGCCATATTGGATGCCAATATCCGCGGTCCCAGCAATTCATGCTTGGCAATGCGATCTCTGATCTTAGTATCTACATCCTCTACACCGCCTACCGTGCGGATGGTGGTTACACCGCTCATCAGCTCTGTTTTTGCATATCCCTCACAAAGCTTCATCATCAGACTGCGCATCAGCTGATTGCTTGTCATCAGCTTTACCAGTTTTTTGGGATCGGAAGGCTTCTTCTTCGGCTTTCCGGTTGCCGGTAAATGCACATGAAGGTTGATCAATCCGGGCATGAGATACTTTCCTTGCAAATCAATAATTTTTGCATCGCTTCCCTGATACGCTCCATCTATGATATCCATGATCTTATCCCCTTCGATCACGACACTTTTTCCCTGTATTGGTTCCATCGTTTCACTGCCGTCCAGAATGATACCATTCCTCAATACCAGTTTCATTATTTCCTTCGCTTCCTTTCCATTGCCTCTAGCTCATTGCCTATATCATAGCACACACGCTGCCTCTTTGCCAAACATCCTCTCTCCCCCACATCATAGATCCCTCTTTTGATAACAAATCATTGGCTCTTCTACCTAACCGCGCTCCCTCTTTATCTTAGGATCCATTGCTAAGCGGGTCGATTGATGAAAGATCAGCTTCATCCTTTCCTCTCGTACCCATAGAGAAGTGCGATAATAATACGCCCCATTCTCATTCTTTGTCCTATAATGCACTAGAAAACAATCACTTCCTACCGACTCGCAAGTAAAATCAACCATCGCGATATTGCGATCTGTATTCAGCGCAAGCAATGCCTCCATCACCTGCGCTCGATCATACAGCATACCACTGCTTCCCATCTCATGAAAGCGCTCGTGTAGCAGCTCCTCCAATTTCATTCGATCGCTTATGATCTCATGGCGAAACAGGCTGCGCTCCAAATCCAACAGCATTTCTTTCTCGCACTTTTTTTTCATATGCTTCCCCTTTCCTGCTTTTCTGATCTATCCGGATATATATTTAGCGATCGATCCCCAATATCATCCTATTTTTTTCCTAATACCTCTGACTGCCTTTTCTGATCACTTTCTTGATGTCTATGCGAATGCTCTATCTGTGATACATCTTGGTTCTTACCCTGCCTATATCATATCATAAAATTCGCATTCATCTGGTACATATCTGCATTTTCATGATATACTTTTCACAGGAATGATGATGATCATGGTCTTTCCACCGTTTCTCCATGCCAAAAGGAGGATGTTATGCATTATGTAAAAGCAAAAGGGATCCTATCTGCCAACAATGGCATAAATTTATACCGCGGCTGTACGCATGGATGCATTTATTGTGATTCCCGCAGTCACTGTTACCACATGGATCATGCCTTTGAAGATATCGAGGTCAAGGAGAACGCCTTGGAGCTATTGGAAAATGCCCTCAAGCGCAAACGCAAAAAATGCATGATCGCCACCGGGTCGATGAGCGATCCCTATATGCCCTTGGAGCGTGATCTGCAATATACAAGAAAAGCATTGTCACTCATTGCACAATATGGACACGGGTTTACCGTAATTACCAAATCTGATTTGATTCTGAGGGATCTTGATCTAATACAACATATCAACGACAGAGGAAAATGTGTGGTACAAATGACCCTGACCACCTATGATGATACGCTATGCCGCATTCTTGAACCAAACGTCGCAACCACAAAAGAGCGGTTTGCGGTTTTAAAAATCCTACGGGATATGGGTATTCCAACCGTGGTATGGCTATGTCCCATTCTGCCCTTTATCAACGACACCAGAGAAAACATTACCCAGCTGCTAGAGCTGTGCATAGAAGCGAAGGTAATTGGCATTCTTTGTTTCGGTATGGAACTCACACTAAGAGAGGGAAACCGGGAATACTTTTATGCCCAACTGGATCGCTTTTTTCCCTGTTTGAAAGAGCATTATATCAAAAACTATGGCAATCAATACATCATTACATCCCCATACCACAAAGACCTGATGAAGCTGTTTCATGACACCTGCGAGGCACACGGAATCCTTCATCAAAACGATCAGATCTTCGCCTATCTTCAACATATGACGCAAAAAGCGGAAAAAGAACAGCTGAGCTTATGGTAAGCGAACGCAAAAGACTTGATATCAAAGCATCTATCCTTTGTAGAATCCTCCATATGCGATCCTATCACTTTTTCATCCCACCTTCACATTCAGTGAAAAGCATAGCCAATCACCTCTCTCTGTGATAGGATATAACATAGATAAGAAAACATAAAAATAATCAAGGGAGACGACCATACATGAAACGACATTCGATCAAGCACAAAAGCATCACAGTCGCAGGAGCGCTGGGAATCGGCACTGCGGCAGGAATTTACATGCAGCGAAAGATTCTCTCCGCCCTATTTCAACGGGACGATCAATGGATCAAAGGAACACGAAGCGGGAAACGCTACGAATATGAGTGGTTTGATGAGCAGAATCCCAAGCATCGCTATATCCATGCCACCGACGGGGTTCGTCTCCATGCCTATGAGCTTCCGCAAAAAAAGCCTACGCATCGCTATATGATTTTATTTCACGGTTTCCATGGCTATGTCAAAGAACTCAGCTATGAGGCAAAGCATTTTTATGAGATGGGATATCATCTGCTTCTGCCGAGTATGCGTGCCCATGGATTAAGTGAAGGGGCAATGATCACAATGGGGATTTTAGAGCATCTGGATGCCTGTTGCTGGATAAAGGAAATATGCAACAGCGATCCCAAAGCGCAGATCACCCTATATGGAGTATCTATGGGAGCCGCAACGACCCTGCTTGCTTTGGCAAAGTGTCAGGATGCACCTATCCAAGCCGCCATTGTCGATTGCCCTTATGCCAGAGTAATTGATGTCTTTGATTTCTACCTCTCTCAGCATCTTCATATCCCTTATCGCTGGTATTTATATGCATCCAACAATATCGTTTATCGTCAAACGCATATTTCGCTCAAAGAAGCCCGTCCCATAGATGTAGTGGATCAGATCAAAGCTCCGCTGTTATTTATCCATGGCGATCAGGACGATCTTGTCCCCTATTCCATGATGGAGGAGCTTTATCAAAAAGCGACCTGTCCCAAAGAAAAACTCACCATATCCAACGCCGGACATGCATTATCCTCAG
The DNA here is from genome assembly GCA_947575425.1 of uncultured Erysipelotrichaceae bacterium. Taxonomy (GTDB): domain Bacteria; phylum Bacillota_I; class Bacilli_A; order Erysipelotrichales; family Erysipelotrichaceae; genus C-19. The sequence continues at coordinate 2,352 of CANPNQ010000035.1, read as the reverse complement.
GGATCGATCCAAAGACCTATTGGCGTCATGTGGATGCCTTTTTAAAAAAATACACCTTCCTATAGGCTGTCTATATGATCAGACAGCCTTTTTCTTTTATCGATAGTTTATTTTCACTCTTGTCCTATTTAAAATCGCCTTCTTTCCTTCTGTTTGATTTCTTATATTACTCTGCTTCCTTGCTTCTTTTCACTCCTCTTTTTTCATTTACCTATCTTTTTTGAGGATATCCTTCAGCCGCAAAACATAAATCCCTATAATTCCAATCTCACCAAATAAAAACAGGGCGTTTATGATCCCTGTTCCACTTGTTTTTCGCGCAGCTCTTTTGCTTCCTTGCCACTCATATGGGAAATGCGCAAGCGAAGTATGAGACATGGTTCCCCATGTTTTGATAGATACGCATGAATTTGATCCATGGAATGCTTTGGCGCATATTTGTGTGCCAAAGCGGATAAGGCAAGCTCTTTTTCCTGCTTATCCTTTAACACATCCATCTCACCAAATACGATTACACTTCTGAAATACGTCGTATATTCATCAGGAACAACATGATCCTGATCAATCACGCAAAAGGAAACACTGGGATGCTCCTGAAGCAATTCCAGCTTATGCCCGCTTTTGGCACAATGAAAATACAAACAGTGATCTTGATATACATAGCTTAATGGCACCGCATAAGTTCCCTCCCCGTCAATGAGGGCGAGTACGCCGCTTGTCGCTTGGCGTAATATCGCCTCACATTCCGTTTGCTCTAAGCGCTGCTTCCATCTTCTCATTTCATGAACCATAGCCTATCCTCCTATCTGATGTTATGATACAGGAAAATACAGACTCATGCAAGAGTTATTTCTTTGCGGATCGATTTGTTACATAAATTCGTATCAAGCCATATGCGATCATTCCTCCTGCGATCCATCCTTCCACCTGACTTGCCTCACTCCTAGATCCATCATAATACAACCATATACCGAATATTATCATAAGCAATGATCCAAATACATTCATGAAATTTTCTTTTTCCATTCTCATTTCCTTTCCTTTTTTCCTTCCTACCTGTATCTTATGAAGCATTCCAATGATTGTCACGCACACTGCATAAGCATGCTCACTCCCTTTCCCTTCCCCTGCCTTCCACTCCCGTCCCTTTCCATACTGGATTTTTTCAGCCTCCTGTCTTTTTCATACCTCATTGCTTGAAACCCTTGCTTTTTTACTTTCTCTCTTCCATGTCTTCCTCTTTCCACACCTTATGAAACCATCTATCATCACTCTCTCATTCGATTAGACAATTTCATGTAAGTGTCAAAATGTAAGCGTATACAAAAAGGAATATCAAACAGGAAAATTGATTTTTAAATTTTGTGGATGTATCCTATGGACGTCCCATGAATCGAAATACGAAGGAAATAGAGGTGATCCATTTTCAAATCATAACACAAGGTGACAGGCGTATCTATGTTGCTTGATAAACCTCAAGCATATGCGATCAAATGATGAACGAATTGACAGAAAGAAGTGATGAACGTGGAACAACTTGCACATGTTATTGTAAAGAATCGAAACAAAATTCTCATCATTGCGACTCTTTTGCTGATTCCCAGCATGATCGGTTTTATACGAACCAAAGTAAACTATGATATATTGACATATCTGCCAAAGGAAGCAGAAAGCATGATGGCGCAACAGGCGTTGAGTGATGATTTCAATCTGGCAAGCACCGGTATGCTGGTGGTGGAACACATGCCCGACAAGCAGGTAGCTAAATTGAAAGAGGAGATCATGGAGATTGATGGAGTAAAGGAGGTCTTATGGTACGATAATATCTTTGACCTGTCGATGCCCCCGGAGGTTCTTCCCGATTCATTCAGAAACTTCCTGTTTTCCGAAGAAAGTACGATGATGATCATCACCTTTGAGGAGGAGACAAGCTCGCAGCGAACAATGGATGCCCTGCATGCGATAAAAGGATATGCAGAAAAGGGGTGTTATATCGGCGGATTCTCAGCCATTATTGAAGATACCAAAAGTCTGGTAGGAGAAGAAACTTGGATATACAGTGTCACGGCGGTGGTACTGTGTCTGATTGTCCTGTTTCTCGGTTTGAGTTCTACCTTGGCGCCTTTGATCTTCATGGTGGGCATTGCCTATCCGATCGCCTATAATTTTGGCAGTAACGTATTTTTGGGTGAGATCTCCTATATTACACAGGCATTGGCCATGGTTCTACAGCTTGGAGTAACGATGGATTACAGCATCTTCCTATTACACCGCTATCATGAGGAAAAGGAAAAAAACACAGATCGGGAAGAGGCAATGGCCCATGCTATCATGGCAACCTTTACTAGCATT
>CANPNQ010000034.1 GCA_947575425.1 uncultured Erysipelotrichaceae bacterium | reverse complement strand
ATGAATATGGAAAAAATGAAGCGGGGAAGATTATGGAATGATGGCTTCCTTATGTGAGTGGCAGGATGGAAATGGATGCTGAACTGGGTTAAGCGGATGGATGTGAAATGACGGAATGTCTTTGATTTATGATGATTTTTATCATTCACAGAAGCGCCTCATACTGGCAATTCTTACAAAAATGCTTTATAATGAAGCGCAGAGTAAAGCACCATGTGCATGGATTCGATTGGCAGAATCACGTACATGGGCTTTTCCCTGAAAGCTGATCAGCTTTCAGGATGAAGCGAGGGATAGGTATGATAGCGATTGAGAAATTGATTCTGCATGTTTGTGAAGCAGATCGAAACGTATGGATACAAAGTGAGGAAGAAATGGTATTAGAGGAACAGTGGCTGCCCCGATTGGAAGCCAAGATGACAAAGGCATTTACCAGCAATCAGAAAAAAACAGGACATTTTCATGAGGACAGTCAGGTGAAAGCAATCATTCAGGCATATGGTACGCAGACGATCTCTTTTGCGAAGATGAGCCAACAGATTGCGGAACATATATTTGCGATGAAACGCAAATATGGGCAATATGAATCCAGTACCCTGCTTTTTGGCGAGGTGTTGCTGGAAGAGGTCCGTTATTTGGTGTGTTTGGATAATGCGCATCAGGAAGCGTTGAGTCATATGGTTCATGAGGAGGAAGGCAAGGTGCGCTTGGATCTGCATGTCAGCTCTCATCATCTTTCGCCATCGCTGATAAAAAAGGATGCGGCATTCATGGTGTGTCTCAGTGATCTTTCTGTAAGCAGTGTGGAAGGGAAATGTGAGATCGAAGGGGAGAAACGCTATTTTTATAATGATATCGTTTTGCATGCCCAAGCGAAGCCTTCCTATCGGGATGCGCTTGTATCAATGGAACAGGCATGTGATGAGGTGGTCAAGGATTATGCGTTGGAAAGTGTCAAGGTCAAGCCCAAGCTGAAACAGGCGATCAAGGAAGCACTGGAGGCAAAGGAGGAGCTTCATCCAGCACAGATTGCACAGGAGGTATTTTCCGATCAACCTCTTGCAGCCCAGCACTTTGCCCAGCAATTAAAGGATCAGGGCATCAGCGAAGCGATCCCTGTGGAGCATCACAAGCCTTCTAAGGCAGAGCGGGTCAGTAAACTGCGTACGGATAAAGGCATTGAATTGATCATTCCTTTGGATTATATGGATTCTACGGAATATGTGGAATTTCAAAATGAGGAGAATGGCAGTATATCGATCCGCTTGAAGAATATCAATCGCATTTTCAATCGTTAATTGGCGAAGCGACTGCGATGGATGGGATGCTTTGACTTGCAGATCTGATTTGATAAACAGGCAAATGCTAGCAGCATATGGGACTTGCTTGTGAATGTCCGTGTTGATCGATGGAAAGGATCTTAAAAGCGATCCTATCATTGCGATTTTCTTCTTTGGAATATACATCTTATGCTTTTATACACCACCGACATGAAAAAATAAAAAAATGTATTGACAAGGGCAAAAGAAAACGCTATCATTATAACTGTAATAAGGATTGTTACTCTCTGAGGCTTTACCTTAAAAACATATGTTGTTTTTGGTAATGACTCAGAGAGTTTTTATATGATGGAGGTAATATGTTTGCGTTTTTGAAAAATAAAAAGTTATGTGAAGTTTATGCGCCTGCGGATGGAAGAATGATATTATTAGAAGAAGTAAATGACAAGGTGTTTTCAGAAAAAATGATGGGAGATGGGGTTGCGTTTCAATTCAGCGGCGATACGCTGTACGCTCCTTGTGAGGGTAAGGTGTCTATGATCTTTCCGACCAAGCATGCGATCGGCTTTCTCTGTGACAACGGAGCAGAGATACTGCTACACATCGGATGCAATACAGTGGAGCTCAATGGAGAAGGCTTTACTTGTTTGATTGAGCCGGGTGCAAGAGTGAAAGCACATGATCCGATTATGAAGATCAATGCGGCATGGATGAAGGAACAAGGCATCGATTTAACAACACCGCTGGTGATCACAAATAGCGATGCTTATCTGATTCATCCCTTCCCTAATCGTGAAGTAGACAAGACAATGAAAGTGATGGAAATCATAAAGAAGTAAGGAAAGGAACGGCCATGCGAGTGATTAAGAATATCAATAACAATGTATCCGTTTGTTTAGACAGCACCAATACAGAAGTGGTCGTGTTCGGCAAAGGCGTCGGTTTCACCAAGCCACCTTACGAGATCGAATTAAGCAAAATCGAGCGCACCTATTATGATGTCGATGAAACGTATCTCCACATGATCAAAGAGCTATCGCCTCAGATCATTGAGATTGCTACACAGATCGTGGATGAAGCACGGATGAAACTGGAAAATTCCGTAAATTCAAATACGGTATTCACTCTGGCAGATCATTTACAATTTGCAATTAAAAGGACGCAGGAGCATATGAATCTAAAATTGCCGTTACTTCACGATATCGAATATTTATTTCAGATTGAAATGGAGATCGGTAAACGGGCGGTTCAACTGGTGAAGGAACGTCTCCATATATTTCTGCCTTCAGAGGAGGCAGGCTATGTAGCGCTGCATCTTATCAATGCAGAAAAGATGAATCAAAACAAAGCACATCAGAATATGGATGAAGAAATGATCGAAGCGATTACGGAAATGATTGAAACTGATTTTGCGCTAACGATCGATCGCAGTAATTTCAATTATTCCCGCTTTGTTTCCCATATGCATTATCTGTTAAAACGAGGAAAATTCAATGAGCAGATCAACAGCGAAAACAAGCAACTGTATCAGACGATACAAGCCACCTATCCGAAGGTGCGTGATTGTTCCCTCAAGATCTGCCGGTATTTAGAAGAAAAATTAGGCTGTCGGCTTTCCGAGGAAGAAAGCTTGTACCTGATGCTGCATATCAATCGACTTTGTGCTCGCGAGGATTGTTACCGATAGGGCTTTACCCCAGCATAAGGCTAAATGATGCTAGTTGTTTTCATTTAGTTTTGCTTGGGGTTTTTATTTTAGCAAACACAATGTTAGTGCACGAACATTGTTTGCAAATATACAAAAAATACTGAAAGAAAAGGAGAAGTATGTATGGCAAAGAAAGACAAATATGAGAGCCTGGTAAATCACATACTGGAGCTGCTCGGCGGAAAGGACAATGTGATGTTCTTTACGCATTGTGTGACACGCTTGCGCGTGAATGTGAAGGATAAGGGGTTGGTGAAAACAGAAGAAATTGAGCATACGGAAGGTGTGATGGGGGTACAGTGGTCCGGAGAACAATTTCAGATTATCATCGGTTCCGGTGTAGACAGCGTCTATCATGCGATTTGTGAAACGCATGGCTTAGCCGAGGAAAAGGCGGTGGATGAGCAATTAGACAGCACGAAGAAGCCATTGACCTTAAAAACACTGGTCCCGACTCTGTTAGATACGCTGACTTCTATTTTGGCACCGATCATTCCGGCAATCGTTGCATGCGGCTTATTGCAGGGTGTTCTGTATTCCGTGCAGTCCTTTGGCTGGTTGGATCCCAATAGTGAAACGTATGTGTTCTTCTTTAACTGTGCGCAGGCATCATTTTATTTTCTGCCTGTTCTGATCGGCTATTCCGCAGGGCAGCGCTTTAAATGCAGTCCTGTATTAGCCGCAACAACCAGTGCGATATTGATGCTTCCGGCATTTGCCGCAATGGCAGGAACAACGATCAAGCTGTTTGGCTTCTTGCCGATCACCTATGCAGGTTATTCCTCTACTGTGGTTCCGGCAATCCTGACCGTATATTTCCAATCTTATATTGAGAGATTCTGTAAAAAATTTGTACCGAAGATGATTGATATTATCGTAACACCGCTTGTTACGGTAATGCTATCGGCAGTTGTCGGCTGGGCATTGCTGGCGCCGATCGGCGGCTGGATCGGGGTATTCTTCGCTGATGCGATTTTGTGGCTGTATGAAACGCTGGGTCCTGTGGGCGGCGCGATCTGTGGAGCCATCTATCCATTTATGCTGATGTCCGGTATGCAGGTAGCGATGACGCCGTTGATTGCACAGAACCTTGCTACACTGGGCTATGATTTCCTATATCCTGTGACAAGTGCGGCTTCCAATTCGGCAATGGCGATTTGTGCATTGTATATCTTCTTCAAATCAAGAAACGAAAACACAAAATCCGTAGGTCTTTCCACCGGAATCACTGCTATGATCGGTGTGACAGAACCCGTTCTGTTTGGTTTGATTACAAAATATCGTAAGGCACTTATCGCAACCATCATCGGCGGTGCTGCCGGTGGTGCTGTCATGGCGTTGTTTAAGGTACAGTATTTATCCTTTGGCTTTGTGCCTTTTGGAACGATCGTATTGGCGATGACAGATACCTTCTGGTTCTATATGCTAGGAGTTGCTGTATCGATGATCGTGACGGTAATCATGTTAGTTGTATTGAAATGGAAGGATGAGTAGTTATGGGATTTCGCAAGGATTTTCTATGGGGCGGCGCAACCGCAGCAAATCAGTGTGAAGGTGCCTACTTGGAGGATGGAAAAGGTCTAAGCGTATCGGATGTGATGAGCGTCGGCTCTCATCAACAGCCGCGAAAGATCTCTTTGGATATGGAGGATTCATATTACTTCCCTTATCAAAAAGGAATCGATTTTTATCATCATTACAAAGAGGATATCGCCTTGTTTGCGGAAATGGGCTTTAAAGTATATCGGTTTTCGATCGCATGGGCAAGAATCTATCCCAATGGGGACGATGAAGTACCCAATGAGGCCGGATTGCGTTTCTATGAAAATGTATTAAAAGAATTAAAAAAATATGGGATTGAACCGCTGGTTACGATATCTCACAATGAAATGCCGCTGAATATTGTGAAAAGCTATCATGGATGGCCAAATAAAAAGGTCATTGATCTGTATGTAAAATACTGTGAGACGATTTTTCAGCGTTATCAAAATGATGTGACCTACTGGCTACCGTTTAATGAAGTAAATAATTTAATGCTTCCTTTGTCGAATTTGTTACAGGGCGGCATTTATATGGAGGGATCTACAGATTTTACCAATCAAAAGGATGATCCCAATCTGCGTATGAATGCTTTGAATAATGTATTGATCGCAAGTGCCAAAGCAGTCAAGGCCGGAAGAAAGATCAATCCGCATTTTCAATTCGGCACAATGATCTGCCATATCACACGCTATCCGCGTACCTGTCATCCAGATGATATCTTCTATGTGCATCAAAATGATCTGGTGCATAACTGCATGTGCTCTGATGTGATGCTGAGAGGAGAATATCCCTACTATGCATGGAATTATTTTGAACGCAATCACATTCAAATCGCATTGAGCGAGGAAGAAAAGCAGGTCTTAAAGGAAGGCGTATGTGATTTTTACAGTTTCTCCTATTATCAGAGCATTTGTGAAAGTACACAGACCTTTGATGAAACGACCAGCGGAAATATCATGGGCGGTGTGAAAAATCCTTATCTGAAGCTGACGGATTGGGATTGGCCCATTGATCCAATCGGATTACGCTATACCTTAAATAAGGTATATGATCGTTATCATGTACCCGTATTTATTGCCGAAAACGGTTTGGGCGCATTGGATGTAGTGGAGAATGGAGAGATTCATGATCCATATCGTGTGGAATATATCCGTGAACATATTCAGGAGATGAAAAAAGCCGTAGAGGATGGGGTTGATTTGTTTGGTTATACCCCTTGGGGATGCATTGATCTTGTCAGTGTTTCCACAGGAGAAATGAAAAAGCGCTATGGCTTCATCTATGTGGATGTGGATGATGAAGGCAACGGAACAATGGAACGATATAAAAAGGATTCCTTTTATTGGTATCAGAAAGTCATCGCATCCAATGGAGAAGATCTTGACTGATAAAGGAAATATTTGTCTTGCAGCAATGTATATTGTGATATGTGCTTATGCGTTGCTCATGTGATATATAAGGTCGAAGGCAGTGGCTTTCGACTTTTCTTGTTGCTCTGTCCAAAGAAAAATGGGCTGCGAGGTGTATGGATTGTGCAACTGTTTTCAATTAGGGAAATACACTGTAGTGCGAATCTTTAAGAAAGGGAATAAAGGCGAACAGTGTATGAGTTATTGATTCGTGCATAAGCGCTTTATTACGACGTTTCTTTTCATTTTGCCTGCAAATAAAAAACATATCTTTTATCTGAAATTTTCCGAAAAAAATCCTACCTGCATGAAGATTTGCGATATGATAACGTAATAATGTGAGAGAAGGAGGAAAAGATAATGAAACAATTATTGCTGGTTATCTCCCTGTTGTTCGCAATGGGCGGAGGTTTGCCTCAAGAACATATCCACGATGCGGCATGCGGCTATGATCCGGTGACGGGCAGCGGATGTATGTATGATGCAATACCATTGATCGGCGGGCGATATGGTGATTGAAAATGGTAGCACAAGAAGGTAGCATATTTAAATATCATCGAAAAGAGAGGAATATAACTTTAACTGATATTGCCTCTCACACATCCGTATCCATTACCAAAATCAGTGACTTTGAAAACGGAAAATGTCAGTTGGCTTCCGAGGTATTGGAGGAATTGTATCAATTTCTGGGTATTTCATATGTATATGATTCCAAGCGCATCCAAAGATTTTATTCGCTGTTTTATCTCTTTTACCGCAATATATTTTATCAGGATGATTATGAAGCGCCCTATCGGGAGCTTGAATCAATGAAGCCCTATATTGTGGCCACCACCTATTATCCGCATTTTTTATTGGCGGAGTTTGTTTATCATGTCTTTGAACGAATCCCGTATGAGTTTGAAAATACGATTGAAACGATTGAACTTTTGCTGGATTATTTGGATGATAATCAGAAACAGATCTATTTTGACAGTGCCGGTGTCTATTACAAAAATCAGATGAACATCAAGCAGGCATTGGCGTGTTTTGACAAGGCTTCTATCTACGGCTATGCGCCTGCGACGGCGATGATGCTGTATCATAAGGGTAGTTTGCTGGATATGAACAATGAACTGACCAAGGCGTTGGAATGTCTGAAGCAGGCAAGAACATACTTTTTGGAACAGATCAATATCAAACGAATTTTATTAAGCAGCGGTGCGATTGCGAATATCTATCGCAGACTCGGCTTCTATGAGGATGCCATTCATCTGACGGAGTTGTGCATCCCGCATATGAAGGTTTTTGATTTGAAAGGGAACATTCTGGTTGCCTATAACAATATCACATGGAGTTATTTGTTAATGAAGGATTATGATGCGTCCGTTCGATATGCATACCAGACATTGGAACTGGCGCAATACGATGTAAAATCTTATTTCTTTCTCGCTTATGCATATGCGCATAAGAATGATGATAAAAAAGCCAGAGATATAATCCGCCTTGCCAAGCAATACGCCAAGCAGTATGGTACGACATCGTATATGAAAGCGATGGTGTCGGCATATCATACGATCTTATCCGATCAAAAGCCATTGGACACAAAGGTGAAATAATTGAAGCAGGTATTGGCGGAAAATGAGGCAAAGGTGGATTTGGAGGCAAGAATTTTCCTGTTGGAACTGATGATTGAATTACTGGAACCAAGTAAGCGCAAAAAGGAATTGGATCAGTATTGCAAGGAATTGAGTGAGTGTTTTAGGAAGCGGAAGTGAATGTTTCGCTTCTTTTCCTTATTTTGACAAAAAAATTTAAAAAATTTGCGGTGATAGAAAGCAAAAACGAGTTTTAGAACCTAAAATTTCCGGAAAAAATCAGGTGTAAAATGCGATTTTTATTCTCTATATTTCCGGAAAGCAAAGAAGAAGTATGAACGGAAACAGATAAAACGGCATTAAAGCAGGGAATTAAATGTTTTCTTTTTGGTTCTTGATTGTCTGAAAAGTGATTGTATGGGATGTTTTTTTGAGGAAAAAACAGAAGTGTTTTATCGGTTTTCATCATTTGAC
>CANPNQ010000033.1 GCA_947575425.1 uncultured Erysipelotrichaceae bacterium | reverse complement strand
CTAAATTATTGTTTATGGCATTATTCAATTTGATTTTTTCATCAATAGATTTCAATACACTTACAATCTTTCTTTGCAAGTCAATATCAAAGACAGGTATTTCGTAGTGCATTATAGATGTCTTATCCCCTCTTGGCATTTTTGTCCCTCTTGATGTGGCCATCGAGTAAGCAAAAAAATCATCATTTGCAAGTATGTAGTAAAGAAAGTCTTTATCTGTATTTGAATTTGCCGCAAATACTAAGACGTCATTTGAACACCCACCATCATACTTTGCTTTCCATATTTTTTTGAAATAAGGTCTAATATTTGAAACTAGTATGTCTCCTTTTCTAAACTCCTGCGTCAGCGAGATAGTTGGCAAAGAACTTGCTTCTGCGATTCCGCCCTTATTTGGAAGCATGTTTTCAGTAGAAATATATGTCCGCCTGTTTAACTTATTGACTGCAATTTTGCTTTTCCTGAATGAACAAATATCTTCAAGCTTATATTTCATACCCAATCGCTCCCAGTTTTTTTCGGATTTCGCTCTCCAATTCATGAGACTTTGTAAACATTTCCGATAATTCTGAAGTAAGACGAGTCATTTTCTCCTCAAAAGGTTCTCCGTCATCTTCAACCTCCTCAATGCCAACATATCTGCCCGGCGTCAAGATGAAATCTTGCTTTTCTATTTCCTGAAGATCGGCAACTGCACAGAAACCTTTTACATTTTCAAGTGTTCCCTCTTGGAACTGTGCAAATGTGTCTGCTAGTTTCTTTATATCGCCATCGGTAAAATCTCTGTGTTTGCGGTCAACCATAAAGCCCATTTTACGAGCATCAATAAACAGGGTTTTTCTTTTCTGTTGCTTATTTTTCGAAATGAACCAAAGGGTAACGGGAATAGTAACACTGTAAAAGAGTTGTGTCGGCAGAGCAAGAATACCTTCTACAAGATCTGCTTGAATGATATTTTTTCTGATATCACCCTCACCGCTGGATTGAGATGACAATGCTCCGTTCGCAAGCACTAAACCGATCTTCCCATTTGGTGCAAGGTGATGTATCATATGTTGAATCCACGCATAGTTGGCATTACCTGCAGGAGGTATTCCGTATTTCCAACGAACATCATCTTTGAGTTTATCTTGTCCCCAGTTGGACAGATTGAAAGGTGGATTTGCCATAATAAAATCGGCTTTAAGTGTTTTGTGCAAATCATTGAAAAATGTATCCGCATGATACGGTCCAAAATCGGGATCAATGCCACGAATTGCCATGTTCATCTTTGCCATTTTCCAAGTATCGGCATTAGACTCCTGACCATAAACAGCGATTTCTCCACGTTTTCCGCTGTGAGCCTTAATGAACTCTGCACTCTGCACGAACATGCCACCTGAACCACAACAGGGATCGTAAACACGACAGTTATTGAATGGCTTTAAGATAGAGACAATTGTTTTAACAATACTTGCCGGAGTATAAAATTCTCCGCCTTTAACGCCTTCATAAGCAGCGAACTGCTGAATACAGTACTCATAAGTTCTGCCAAGAAGATCTTTGCTTTGTTCCGTATCACCCATATCCATGTTGGTAAACAGGTCGACAACATCGCCTAAAACTCGTTTGTCTAAATCGGGACTTGCATAGTTTTTTGGTAAAACATTTTTAAGTGCTGTGTTTTCCTTTTCAATGGTTCTCATTGCGTCATCAATAATTGTGCCGATTTCGGGAGTATGTGCTGCAGAAGCAATTTTACTCCAACGGGCATCCTCCGGCACAAAAAAGATATTATCTCCTACATAGGCATCTCTGTCATTTTCAAAGCCATCACCTTCCGCAATGAGCTTCTGATAATGCTTCTCAAAAGCTCCTGAAACGTAACGAAGGAAAATAAGACCTATGATAACCTTTCTATATTCCGCCGCAGGAATATGCCCCCAAAGAACGCATGCTGCGTTCCAAATCTGTTTTTCAAAGCCGATGTTAGTGTTATTTCCTCTTGCCATAACCTGTTTTTTTTCCTTTCGTTAATTATTTCATAAAAAGCATTTTAATAAGTCTTCTGTCTTAAATGCCGCATAACCTTCATAGTAGTAACTGTGATCTATTCCCTTCATATATACTTCTCGGTTTAGGTTTCATCAATCAATATGGTATTTAAAAGGTGTTTGTTTGATCTCTATATTCCCGCTTGACTTCGCTCCATGGCAAATAGATAGTCTTCTTTATCGGTTTTGCGCCAGTCTATCACCTTGTTATTTCGTGTTTTAGCATATGGTCAAGCCAAATGGGAATACATCTACCGTTCCCTTCGCGAAAAGGGTGGACAATATTCATCTCAACGTATTTTTCAATGATCTCATCAAAAATTGACTGTGGAATTTTTTCCACATGTTCCAGCGCGTCTGCAAGTATATCAAAGAGGCGAAACGAAAATTGCTTTTAGCAATATTCACGGTGCGGATTTTACCGGCAAGATCGTAAATATCCGCAAAAAGACAGTGATGAATTGCCTGCAATGTAGGATATGTTCCGGCAGACGATCCAAAATATGCTTTTCAAATAGCTCCATCGCCTTTTTTTTGCTAATGCGTTCTTCTTCACGAACCAATTCGGAAGAAGAACTAGTCAGTTCCAATTTATTTTCAAGCATTATCTTACCTCACTATGTTTTTTTTCGATATAAGTATGTCCTGTCGTTTATCATGCCATGACACACTTTATATTTTGCATAAAATCACGAATATTGCTTGCGTGTAAGTCAATTGCTGATCATCGGATAAGTACAAAAGTATTATACTGCGAAGAGAATGTAATTTCAATTTAAATCAAGCAATGAATTGCTTTTACTGATGCAAAAATACTGATATCTTCGTATATCGAAATTATTTGTCCTGTCTGAGGTCATCGGATCGTAAAGGTAATGATAAGGGGATCACAAAAGGAAAGATTAAGCGATATTTAATCAAAAAAAGATGATTCGCATGGTGCGAATCATCCGATGCTCTTATGATTGATTGTTCTTGATATAATTCAGCGTTCCTCCGGCAAGTAAGGTGTCAATATCCAACTGTGATAAATGATGCTGACAAGGAAAGCTTGTATTTGACGTGCGATTTTCCACCGTGATCATTTGATTGGGTGCGAGTGCATGGGTATTGGAAATTACTAAGACATCGCCCTCTTTGATGTTATCATAGTCAGCTTCATTGATAAAGCAAAGCGGCAAGATACCGAAATTGATCAGATTGGCATGATGGATGCGCGCAAAGCTTTTGGCGATGATCGCCTTGATACCTAAATACATGGGGGCAAGTGCCGCATGTTCCCGGGAAGATCCCTGCCCGTAGTTACTTCCGGCAATGAGGATGCCGCCCCCCTTTTCCTTGCACAGATCTGCAAACCCTGCTTTCACATCACGAAATACAAAGGTAGAGATCTTTTCAATATTGGAGCGATAGGGAAGTACCTTGGCTCCCGCAGGCATGATATGATCGGTCGTGATATTATCCCCCACTTTTAAAATGACTTGCTTTTCGACTGTTTCACTCATTGGTGTATTGCTTGGCAATGGCTTGATGTTGGGACCGCGAATGACCGTTACCTCTTTCGCAGCTTCCGGATTTGGCTGGATGATACAGCGATCATCGATCAGGAAATGATCGATTTCCTGCGGTATTTCATAATCAAACTCTCTTGGATCGCTGATCACACCGGTGATGGCGCTGACTGCCGCAGTTTCCGGAGAAACAAGACAGATGCGCGCACTTAACGTCCCGCTGCGCCCATAGAAATTACGGTTAAAGGTACGCAATGACAAGGCGTCGCTGCAAGGTGATTGCCCCATACCAATACAAGGACCACACGTGCTTTCCAGAATACGGGCACCCGCAGCGATCATATCTGCCAGTGCGCCATTGCGGGCGATCATATGCAATACTTGTTTGGATCCGGGTGAAACTGTCAAAGATACATGTTCCTTTGCGATGTGACCTTTTAAGATGGAGGCGACACTCATCATATCCATATAAGAGGAATTGGTACAGCTTCCGATGGAACATTGATCGACTTTCATACCGGCGACCTCCCGTACGGTTTTGATGTTGTCGGGACTATGCGGCATGGCGATCATCGGTTCTAATGTATTCAAATCAATCGTGTAGCTCTCATCGTATATCGCATCTTCATCTGCGCTTAGCGCTACATAATCCGCCTCACGATCCTGCATCTGTAAAAAGCGCTTGGTGATTTCATCGCTGGGAAACAGGGAAGAAGTTGCGCCCAGCTCCGCCCCCATATTGGTGATGGTAGCACGCTGAGGAATGCTTAGGCTTTTAACGCCCTCTCCGCCATACTCGATCACCTTGCCTACACCGCCTTTTACGCTAAGCATAGACAATACTTTCAATATGATATCTTTGGAAGATACCCCTTTTTGAAGCTGACCGATCAGCTCTATCTTTACTACCTTGGGCATGGTCAAATGGAAGGGGCGTCCTGCCATGGCACATGCAACATCCAAGCCGCCAGCACCGATCGCAAGGGAACCGATGCCTCCTGCGGTAGGGGTATGTGAATCACTTCCCAGTAAGGTTTTCCCCGGTTTCGCAAACCGCTCCAAATGGACTTGATGACAAATACCATTTCCGGCTCTGGAAAAATAAATGCCATGCTTTGCGGCAACGCTTTGTAAATAACGATGATCATCGGCATTTTCAAAGCCGCTTTGCAAGGTATTGTGATCGACATAGCTGACGGATAATTCCGTCTTTACCTGATCCACTCCCATCGCTTCCAGCTGTAAATATGCCATAGTACCTGTCGCGTCCTGCGTTAAGGTTTGATCCATATGAATCGCGATCGCTTCTCCCTGCTTCATCACTCCCTCAGCCAAATGGGAACGAATAATCTTCTCTGTCATTGTAGCCATAGCTGCTTCTCCTTTTCTTATTTTCCTGTGCTTTTCTGGATTCTCCTGTGTATTTTATTTCTAAATTCATTTTAAATCGATGATTCCGTTATCTGATTGCGATTCCCTAAACCAACCTCATCATACATCCTTATCTATTATAACAGATTATTTTGGAATAGATGACCTCGGAATGAAAAAATTTCATCAATTATGAGAATTCATGATATAATGTATGAAACTTTATGAAAGAGAGCGTGATTCAGGTGGACCCCAATATCCTTACTTTATATGAAAAGGGATTGCAATATAACGATATTCCCAATGAATATTTTAAACAATACGATGTAAAAAAAGGCCTGCGCAATGAGGATGGCACCGGCGTCTGTGTCGGTCTTACCAAGATTGCCGATGTGGTCGGCTATGAAAAGAAAGACGGGCAGAAGCTGGATGCGCAAGGCAGACTCTACTATCGCGGCATTGAGGTAGGGGATCTGATTCATGGACGCTATGCACAGGAAAAAGCATATGCCTATGAGGAAACATGCTTTTTATTGTTATTTGGCTATTTACCCAAAAAAGAAGAATTGGCGCTTTTTTGCGATGTATTGCGCCGACACTATGAATTGCCGCATCAGTTTTTGGAGAATATCATGTTACAAATGCCTTCCAAAAATTTAATGAATCAGCTCCAGCAGGCGGTATTATCTCTCTATGACTTTGATCCGGCACCTGATGATACCTCTGCGCATCATACACTGATGCAAGGAATATCCATCATGGCAAAGCTTCCTTCGTTATTATGCTATGGTTATCATGCCAAGGCACATCATTTTGATAAGGAATCCTTACATATTCATTATCCGCAAACCCAGTTCAGCATGGCAGAAAATATTTTGCATATGCTGCGCAGTGACAGCGCATTTTCCGTACAGGAAGCGAAAATGCTGGATTTGATGCTGGTGCTTCATGCGGATCACGGCGGTGGAAACAATTCCACCTTCACCAACGTGGTGATAGCCTCTACCGGTACGGATATCTATTCCACTGTTGCCGGATCGATCGGCTCGTTAAAAGGTCCAAGACATGGCGGCGCCAATATCCGTGTATGTCAGATGATGAAGGCACTCAGGGATCGCATTGGCTTCAGCGAGGATAAGGAAACGATACGTTCCTTGCAAAAAGAGATCCTGCAGAAGCGCTTCTATGATAAAAGCGGCTTGATTTATGGGATGGGGCATGCGATCTATACCTTATCCGATCCCCGCGCTGAGTTGATTAAGGAACATTTGTATGCTTTGGCAAAGGAAAAGCATCAGGAGGAGCGCTTTGCCTTTTACAGACGCTTTGAAGAATGTGCCAAGCAGGTGATATGGGAGGAAAAGGGTATACGCGTCAGTGCTAATGTGGATTTTTACAGCGGTTTGGTCTATGAGATGATGGATATCCCACATGATTTATATACGCCATTATTCGTTTGTGCAAGAATGGTTGGCTGGCTTGCTCATAACATTGAAAATAAATTGTATGATGGCCGCATCATGCGCCCTGCCACTCGGTATGTGGGGGCGATGCAGGAATATACAGATATAGAAAAGAGGTAAGAGAATGCGTACAAACATTACCGTGATGACGGGAGATGGCATCGGTCCGGAGATCTGTGATGCTGTGATAAAAATACTGACTGCCGCAAAGGCAGATGTCACATTTGAATGCTTTGCGGTGGGAGAGCAGGAATATGAGCGAAATGGAAAACTGATCAGTGATGCGGCATATGCATCTTTTGAGAGAAATCGCATTCTGCTAAAGGCGCCGATCACCACTCCGGTGGGAAAAGGCTTTCGTTCATTGAATGTCACACTGCGCAAAAAGTATGATCTGTATGCGAACATTCGACCTGCCAAATCCAACAAGGCAGTCGTAACACCGTTTCCCAATGTGGATATTGTGACATTTCGTGAGAATACCGAGGATCTGTATGCCGGAATTGAGGAGGCGATCAGTGATGACTGTATGCATTCGATCAAGGTCATCACCAGAGCGGCAAGCGAGCGCATCATTCGTGATGCCTTTGCCTATGCAAGAGGAAACAAACGCAAAAAGGTTACCTGCGTCCATAAGGCAAATATCATGAAGCTGAGCGATGGCTTATTTTTGGATGTCTTTCATGAGATTGCCAAGGAATTTCCCGATATCATAGCGGAAGATAAGATTGTGGATGCCCTTTGTATGCGTCTGGTCATGGATCCAAGTGAATTTGATGTTCTTGTCACGGAGAATTTGTATGGCGACATCGTATCTGATCTGACCAGTGGCTTGATCGGCGGATTGGGATTATTGCCTTCCGCAAATCTGGGGAAGGATTATGCGATGTTTGAGGCAGTTCATGGCAGCGCGCCTGATATTGCCGGCAAACACATCGCCAATCCGACTGCGCTGTTGTGGTCGGCATGTATGATGCTGGAACATTTACATCAAAATGATACAGCGAAGCGCATCCGCAGTGCGGTGGATGAAGTGCTTGCGCAAGGAATTATCCTGACTCCTGATCTTCATGGAACTGCTACGACGGAGGAATACCGCGATGCGATCATCGCAAAGCTGTAAGTATTCACATGCTCGTCGTGATATCACACAATTTCACGCATTTGCTTGATATTTATAAGACAGACTTATCTTATACTATAAGCACAGTAAGGAAAGACAATCGCCTTACTGAAATCATTCATTTGAAAATTTCTCTATGGAATTTTTCAATCTTTCTCCCTTTCTAACATATAAGACAAAATAAAGGAAGTGACCCCACACTTCCTTTATTTTGGATTCCTGCCTACCGATCATGAATGGCAGGATGAAATGTTGATGAATACAAAGATTCATGTTAGAATAGGGATGAAAACAAAATAGAATATCGGGTTGGAAACCCATGGAATAAGGCAGGGATATATGATGAAAATACAGGAATCCGGCGAGGATTATTTGGAGTCTATTTTAAAGATTGAACGGGAAAAAGGTGCTGTGCGCTCCATTGATGTCGCAAATGATCTTCATGTCAGTAAACCAAGCGTATCAAGAGCGATTCATATCTTGGAGGAGCGTG
>CANPNQ010000032.1 GCA_947575425.1 uncultured Erysipelotrichaceae bacterium | reverse complement strand
AATTGCTCCAGCGATCCATATCCGCACATGATACCATATTGATTCCAAGCCTGCTGGACACTCCACGCACGTTCTTTGAAGCATCGCCCATATCCGATGATTCCTTTTTCTTTGATCTTCCCCTTTTCCGTTCCCTTTGTCAAAAAGAACAAATAATCACCAATATAAAAATGTTGAAAGTTTTTTTGAGAGGAAGGTCGCCAAAAAACGATTTTCTTGTTGCCATGGAGACGATGGTATTCAATCATATCACGATCGGTAATATAAGCAATGGATGACATCGAATCACCTCTGATCTATCTGTATTTATTTTACCATGAAAAAGAAAGCACTTCACCGATATTTCATCTGAAAATCAAAAAATCAGCGATTTTCTTCATGAAAGAGGCTCTTTCACAGAGATCCGCTGTTTCTTCTATTATCCTTTGATCGCTTCCACTGATGTTCCCTGTTCTACCTTCTCATCCGGCATTTGTCTGATTTCCTCCATCAATGTCTTTGCCAATAAGCATACCACGATTGCACTGATCCAATCACACAAGGGCTGTACACAGGCAAATCCGATCTCACCGAACATTCTCGGTAATAGATAGATCATTGGGCAATAAATCAACCCCTGTCTCAATATAGAACTAAAGAAGGACAATTTGCCTTTCCCCATTGATTGAAAGCACCCCGCCAGTATCTGGTAAACACCTAGCACCGGCATTCCCAGTGCATACCCACGCAGCACCACTGCGCTGATTTCTATCAAGGTCTGATCAGAGGTGATCAAGCGCATGATGATACCGGGAATCAGGAAGAATAAAAGGAACATCACCGTACCATATATCACCGAAACCAAAAGAGACAAGCGTATTCCTTCCATCAACCGTTTTTTGTCCTGTGCGCCAAAGTTATAGGAGGCAAACGGTTGAAACCCATGAGCAATTCCCATAATCACAAAGGTGGCAATGTGTTCTCCTTTGCGCGCCAAGCCAGCCGCAGCGACAAATGCTGTTCCAAATAATCCCGCAGAGGTCGCAAATAAACCATAAGATAAGCTTGGCAATCCATTCCTAAGAAAAGCCGCAAATCCAACATTCCAAATTTGTCTGATACTATCCATGTTCAATTCCAGCTGTCCGCTCCATTGAATCAACGACTCATGTCTGATCAGACGAATCAACATCATCACTGCCGCTATCCCTTCCGCAAGAATCGTCGCATAGGCAGCGCCGCGTATTTGTAAGCCAAGACCAAAATCAAACATCAGGAATGGGTTCAAAACAATATTCACGCCTATACTGATTACGATCGCAATCATAGGAAAACGGACATCGCCGACGCTTCTTAATAAATAAGATAAAATCTGTTTTAGTATTTGAAAGACGGAAAACATCGTTAATATTTGAATATATTGATACGTATACACTGCTGTTTCAGAGTCATCGGTAAATAAGGTCACGATTGAATCTAAGAAGAGAAACGAAATGATAAATGCAATCATTGAAACGATCATTGCCAGTGTCAGCACAGTATTTATTGTGCTTTTTATCTTTTTTTCATTCTTAGCTCCCAGCAATCTGCCCAAATAGCTGCCTCCGCCGACTCCTAAGCCATCCCCCAATGCTTGAGTAATGGCAATCACCGGCATCGCAAGCGTTGTCGCTGCAATCATCGCATTGTTTTGCAGCTGACTGATATAGATGGTATCAATTAAATTATGCAATGTGGAAACCAGCGATGTGATCACCGCAGGAAGAACTAAATGAAACAGCGCCTTGGGTACTGGAACATCTTTCAATAAGGATATCTGTTGATTTTTATTCATGCTTCTTACCTCATGGAAGAATTATATCACTGATAGAATAATTTATCCATATTATTCTATAAAAGAATGAATAAAATTTTTAATCTGATTGCCTATTTTATCATTTCCTTTTTTCCTTCGATAAAAAAAGAGATTGCCTCTCTTTTTACCTTTCTATACTTATTCACTCCATCTTATTTCTGCCTTCCAATGCCTTAATCAAAGTAAGCTCATCCGCATAATCTAAATGTCCACCCATCGGTATACCATGCGCAATACGTGTTACTGTGACCGGATATTCTTCCAGCAGCTTTGCCAAATACAATGCAGTTGTTTCTCCTTCTACCGTTGGATTTGTCGCGATAATGATTTCTTTGGTTTCCTCATTGATTCGATCCAATAGGGAAAGAAGATTGATATCCTCTGGCAAAATACCCTTTGTGGCAGAAATCACTCCGTTCAGCACATGATACACGCCATTGTATTCCTTTGTTTTTTCCATCGCAATCACATCGCGCGGGCTTTGAACCACACAGATCACAGCTGAATCTCTGGAATGATCTGCACAGATCAGGCAATGCTCATCCTCCGCAAGATTCCCGCAAATCGGACACATATGTATTCCATCTTTGATTCCCTGTAACCCATGGATCATTTCATCAATTTGCTCCGGCAACCAATTCAGCACATCGAACGCATAGCGCTCTGCGCTTTTTTGTCCTACTCCGGGCAAAGCTTGAAAGCTGTTTACCAATGTTTCAAATTTTTTTGGGTACATTAAAATCCTCCCGGCATCTTCACTCCCCCGGTCATTTTTTTCATCATTGCCTCTTTATCCTCCGTCGCCTGCCGAATGGCATCATTCAGTGTATGCTTTAGCATTTCCTGCAAATCATCTTTTGCGTCTGCCTGTAACAATTCCTCTGAAATTTCTACAGATAAAACCTCCATGGTTCCCTTTACTGTAACCCGAATCACACCGCCGCCTGCAGTGGATTCGTACTCCTTTTCTCTTAATTCTGCTTCTGCCTTTCCTAAATCCTTCTGCATCTTCTGTGCCTGTTTTAATAATGCTTGCATAATCATTGTTATCAGTCCTCCGTTATGATTACATTATCTTTCCCGAATAAATCGACGATCACTTCTTCATTTGTTGGTTCCTGAAGCAAAGTTTTTTCTTCCTTTGTCTCAAATTCAAAGCGAATCGCTTCCGGCAAGGTGCCATCTGTCATCCTGTTTCGAAAATCATTGGTCACCCGCTGGGATTGTTCCGCTGTTACCGCAAATATTTTTTTGCATTTATGAAATAGTTTCTTTGTAAAATCGGAAAATGCATCATGGCGATTCTTTTCATTGATTTCATTCGCTTCTGCCTGACTGCTGACTGTGATGATCAAATAGGTTCCTCCACTAGCCATAATCGTACCGTTTCTCAACAAATTGGCTTCCCTTGCCCATTCCAAATCCATCGCATAATCATTGATTTTTTGAAAACACTGCTGGTCTGTTTGTTTCTCTGGCTTATTGGCCCCTACCAAAAGTTGTAACACATATTCATCCGCAAGCGGATGCGCAAAATCATTTTCCTTTGTTTCCTCCACCGCCACATTTTTGATCGATTCTTCTTTCGCTTGCTTCTCTGATCTCCTTGGCATTGTTTCACGTGAAACAACTGACGGTCTTGGTTTTCCTTCATACTCCGGTAAATGCTTTTCCTGTTTTTTCGGATTTCCCATCGTCTCCTGCGGTGGTTCTTCCATCATTTTTAATAAGCATACCTCAAAATAAGAAGAAATATCCATTGCATTGCGATATTTATCATACGTTGTCATCAAGGTATCAATCATATGATAGCGCTGAGACTTATTGGCTTGTTGAATCAATGCTTCTGCTTCCTCTTGATTGATCTTATGTAATAAATCCGCAGCATGCGTCTGATCGTATATGATAGATTCTTTGATCAATTCGATTAATTCGATCGTCAAACGCTTCACATCAACACTTTTTTCCATCATCTGCCTTACAAAACTTATGCAGGCTCCGGTTTCTTGGTTCATTACCATATCCAATAATTGCAATTTTTCCTTTATGGTTAAAATGCCATAAATCTCATTGATATGATGAACTTGAATATCGTTTTGCGCATAGGCGATGCATTGATCCATAATACTCCAAGCATCACGCATTCCTCCATCACTTAATTGGGCAACGACACGAACAACCTCATCCTCACATCGAATTCCTTCTGCATCCAAGCCGATGCGCAACCGCTTTTCTATTTCCAACGCCGGTATTTTAGTAAAATCATAACGCTGACATCTGGAAATAATTGTGGGCAACACCTTATGAGGCTCTGTTGTTGCCAATATAAAGATGACATGAGACGGTGGTTCTTCAATCGTCTTTAACAATGCATTGAATGCCCCTGCAGACATCATATGAACCTCATCGATGATATACACCTTATATACCCCTTTGATTGGCGCATATTTTACTTTTTCAATGAGATTTCTGACTTCCTCTACGCCATTATTACTGGCTGCGTCAATTTCCACTATATCGGGATGGGATCCATCCGTAATTGCAAGACAATTATCGCATTCCATGCAGGGGCGGTTTTCTTCACCATGACAATTCACCGCTTTGGCAAATATTTTCGCAATAGATGTTTTTCCCGTTCCCCTTGGTCCACAGAATAAATAGGCATGTGCAATCTTCTTTTTTTTAATTGCATTTTTTAACGTCTGTACGATAGGCTGCTGACCGACTACTTCATCAAAGGTATTCGGTCGATAAGTTCGATATAACGCTTTATATGCCACGGTTTCACCTGCTTTCCTTTGAAATAATTATACCAAAAATTGCATAGAAACACTATTCTTATTTGTCATTCGCCCTCTGAAATTCTTCATTTATTGCTGGATTCTTTTTTTGATTTTGCTTTGCTTTTTTCTGACCTCTTTTTTTCTGAAAAAAGCTTTGCAGCAAAGAAGCGCATGCCTCCTCCAATACACCACCCTCTGCGGTAGGATAATGATTAAATCCCGCTGTTTCATACATTTTCATACAGGTTTCTACGCAGCCGCCTTTACGATCTCTTGCGCCATAAACCACATGTGCAATTCTTGATAACAGAATCGCTCCGGCACACATTGGGCATGGTTCCAAGGTCACATATAGTGTACAATCATCCAATCGCCAAGAGCCTAGTTTTTTATTCGCCTTTTCAATCGCCAGAATTTCCGCATGAGCAATGGTTCTTTGCTTTCCCTCACGCTCATTATGTGCCTTCGCTATGATCTTTCCATCTTTCACAATCACACAGCCGATTGGCACCTCATCCTGTGCTTGCGCCAACTCCGCCTGCTTGATTGCTTCCATCATAAAATCTTCATCATTTTTCATCATAGGGATTTCCTCTTTTGGTACTTCACTAATGTGAAGCCTATTGCCATAGATTGTATACTGGTATCTTTCCTTTATACTTTCGTATCTTTTCTTTTCTTATAGCGAAGCCATGGATGGAAAAAAAGAGACTATATCCATTCATTTTCTTACACACAATCGACTTTCTCAAACGCTTGCTCTTCATCTTTCCGTTTCTTTATCCACAGAAACTCTCGATATAAAAAGTGCTATCACACATGACAGAGCTTCCTTATGGCTGCTTCGTTCCCGACCTGACCAGATTCAGAAGATGTCATTGTGATAGCCCTCATATAGTACCATAATTCCTATGATAATTCAATGCTTCTCTTTTCTTTTTACTCCATTTTTTAAATGTTTCACGTGAAACAAAGATTAGTTTATTTTTTTGTTATAATAGGTCTGCCGTGATTGATCTTTTGCGATAATAAGGTTCTCACTTCATCCACCTGTTCTCCACAAGCCTCTTTCCAAAGAATAGAAAACATATCTCCCTGATATAATAAGAATGCTTTTTTTGTTTCTAAGCATCGTTTAAATTGATTCCATTCTTTTGAAACTGCCTGACTTCCTTCCCCATATATCAATATATCTTCCTGAATAGAGATCACACCTTGATCTTTTTTTTGTGCATGAAATCGCTTATACTCTTCCTTTGGTAAATAAAAATCACAAAACAAATTACAGAGCAAGCTGATAACAAACAAAACAGAATCCATGGTATTCACCCAGCCAAGATCCATGGCGAATCCTTGCTCCATCGTAACCCCGAATACTAACAATGCCACACTCAAATACATAGATCGGCGTAAGTGGAATTTATAATGACAATGCGCCCGATAGATTTCTTCAAAATCTTCTTTTGAGATTTGATATGTCCCTGTTATATTCATTTCTTCGGTTCCATCTTCTTTAATCCCCCCATATATGGCTGAAGCACTTCAGGAATATTCACACTGCCATCCGCATTCAGATTATTCTCTAAAAAAGCAATTAACATACGCGGCGGAGCTACTACGGTATTATTCAATGTATGCGCAAAATACTTTCCATTTTCCCCATTGACACGGATTTTCAATCTCCTTGCCTGTGCATCCGTTAAATTGGAACAACTGCCGACCTCAAAATACTTCTGCTGTCTGGGACTCCATGCTTCCACATCGACAGACTTACACTTCAGATCTGCCAAATCTCCGGAACAGCACTCTAATGTACGCACCGGAATATCCATACTCCGGAACAAATCAACCGTATTCATATATAGCTTCACGAACCAATCTGCACTTTCCTCTGGTTTACATACAACGATCATTTCCTGCTTTTCAAACTGATGGATTCGATACACACCACGCTCTTCAATACCATGTGCCCCTTTTTCCTTACGGAAGCAAGGAGAATAACTGGTATAGGTATAAGGCATATCCTTTTCCTCTAAAATAGTATCAATGAACTTCCCGATCATGGAATGCTCACTGGTACCGATCAGATACAAGTCCTCCCCCTCAATTTTGTACATCATATTCTCCATCTCCGCGAAGCTCATTACACCTGTAACCACATGAGAGCGAATCATAAATGGAGGCACCACATAAGTAAACCCGCGCTCTATCATAAAATCTCTGGCATAAGCAGTCATTGCGGAATGCAATCGGGCAATATCACCCATCAGATAATAAAAACCATTCCCGGCTACTTTCCTTGCGCTATCCATATCAATTCCATGAAAGCGTTCCATAATTTCAGTATGATAAGGAATTTCAAAGTCAGGTATTCTTGGCTCGCCGTATTTTTCCAATTCCACATTCTCACTGTCATCTTTACCAATCGGTACAGTTGGATTGATCATATTCGGTATTTGCATCATGATCGTTTCAATTTGTGCAGTGACTTCTGCTTCTTTTGCCTCGATTTGCTTCATCTCCTCAGCCATCGAAGATACCTGTACCTTTACTTTCTCTGCTTCCTCTCGTTTGCCTTCCTTCATCAATCTGCCAATCTGACGACTAAATTGATTACGCTGCGCTCTCAGATCATCACCGCGTTGTTTTAACGCCCTGTTTTCCTTATCCAAGGCGATCACCTCATCCACCAACGGAAGCTTCTGATCCTGAAATTTCTTTTTTATATTCTCCTTTACTTCCTCCGCATGATCTCTTACAAATTTTATATCCAACATATTCATTACCTCCTCTGGATATATAAAAACGAGACATTGCCCCTAAAGGGACGAATGCCTCGTGTTGCCACCCTTCTTACAGATTTCTCTCTGTATCTCAAACGCGATAACGGTACGACCGGGATCGGCTACTCAGCTTCACCGCTCCACTCCGAGGTGGATTTCTATATGCCCATAAGAATGATTTTCACCAACCATCATCTCTCTATACTTATCCAGCATACTTACTTTTCCTCATCTATGCTTTCTCTTTCTCATCAGGTACAGTTATATCATGATTCCGAATCCTTGTCAACAGCACTTGACTCATTTCCTGCCTCCTGTTGTAAGGACTCCTTCTCCCTTTGTGCTTCCATCTCCTCCTCTGTATTCTCATTTTCTTCACTCTGCTCCACAATAGCGACCTTCGCAACACCGGTATCTTCACCTACATGGATCAGTTTCACGCCTTGTGTGTTTCGAGAATAAATTCCAATATTCTCTACCGATATACGAATGATAATTCCATCATTTGTCATGATCATCACATCTTCATTACCGTTGACAGCACGTACCGCAACCAATCCTCCGGTTTTTTCCGTGATATTGATTGTCTTCACACCCTTAACACCACGTTTTGTTAAACGATAATCAGCGATGATACTACGCTTTCCATATCCGTTTTCACTGACAGACAACAGATAGTTTCCTTCTCTGCTTGTGGCTGCACCGACAACATAACTGCCATCCATATCAAATCCTTTGACGCCACTCGACGTTCTTCCCATTGCCCTGACATCATTTTCATGGAAACGAACCGCCTTACCGTTAGAACCGGCAATGATGATCTCATCATTGCCACTGGTTGGCTTCACTCCTACCAG
>CANPNQ010000031.1 GCA_947575425.1 uncultured Erysipelotrichaceae bacterium | reverse complement strand
ATCTCTGTATCGGAAGAATCGCTTTGCATGGAAGGATCATTTTGTATCCGATCCGCTCGCTCCTCTTGCGCAGGGTCATTCCTCTGTTGGCTGTTGAAAGAAAGCCGCATGAAAAAAGCAGCAACAATCAATAGGAGCAAGAAACAGATCCGAAGCACATAGCTCAAGCACATCACCTTCATTTGATTATATGAAAGACATGCTTCCCTTATTCCTGTGAGATAGGTAGAAGGAAAGCATATGGCTTGCCAAGCAAGCAGGAAAGAGGTAGTTTCCTTTGCTGGTGATAGATGGATGAAAAGGAAACAGGTATAGTACAAGATAGATAAATAATAACAAGCACATGTGAAAGGAGGATGCCTGTGCAGGAAAGCAGATTATTCAAAATTGTATATCACTTATTTGATCAAGGACAAGCAACAGCTTCCCAACTGAAAAAAAATAAATGATGACATACGTTGGCAGTTTATCTTTGATATAATCATGACAAAGAATTCCTGTCGCAAAATCAGGAAAGGAAATCAATGATGAGCAGACCTACGACAAAGCATGATGGATTGAAATCCGCATCCAATGGCTACAAGAGAGTGCCGGCAATCATCTCAGCTTTATCACAAGCAGAGTTGATCGTGCCATTTTTCAAATGAAGAAAAAAGAAAAGAAGCGCACTGGAAAAGAGATCGCAATCTCAGAGATGTTTTGATTCACATGTATGAATGGCACCAGCGGTTATTGCGTTGAATTGCAAAAACCAGCAGGGCAATCCCCAACCGTTTCTGCCAAAGCCATATAAGCATATAAGAATTGCGCATGGGAAAAGATTTTCTTGATTCCTTTGCGCTTTTTTACACCTTGCGCAAGAGATGCTCAGAAGTAGTGCGCTGATCGAGAATACGACGGCGATATTCGGTGGGAGAGGTACCGTAAAAGCGCTTGAACAATTTATTAAAATAGAATGGATCTTCAAAGCCGACCGCATACGCTGCCTCCTTGACCATGATATTGGGATCACATAGCAGCTCCCGTGCCTTGCTCATTTTCATTTCATTGATAAAGTAGATCAGATTTTTCCCGGTCTGCTTTTTGAACATTCGGCTCAAATAGCTCTCATTAACATGAAAGCGCTCTGCCAGCATATGCAAAGAGATCTTTTCCGCACAGTTTTGTTCGACAAAGAGAATGATATCTCGGATATCCTTTCCATATCGATCGCTTTCCTCATCCTTTAACCATTCCTTGATCTTATATAGTGTATCACGCATCAGCAGATCCAGCTGATGAAGGGAGCGACAATCGGGAATCTGTGAAATGACGCCATAGAAATCAAAGCCCGTTTTCACTGCCTTTTTCAGTTCGTTGCCTTCCATATTATGTAACAGGAAAACAACATAAGATATTACCTCTTGTGGATCAATGCGCTTTTCCTTCATATAGCACATCACCTGCGTATGAATCTTGCCCATTTCTTCGTAATCACGCGCATTCAATGCTTTATAAAGGCGATCGTGAAAGTCAATGCTTCCTTTATGCAGCGCATGGAAATCTGCGGATATATTCCCTTGTATCAGCATTCCTTCCGATGCATAGAAGTGCGCCTTATCAAGCTGTAAGAGCGCTTTGAATGTTTGCGGCAGATGACAAAGGCGCTCACATGGCTCACTCAGTGTGAGAAAGAGTTCATTGGCAGCGAATTGTAAAAGCAGTTCGCAGCATATGCTCTTAACATTTTCCTGTGTCCTTTGAAATAGGATCACACCTGTATCAGGGCGCAAGGAAAGCACCGCAAAAGGATGTCCGTCATTTTCAGTTTTGTGTGATTGCTTGATCCAAAGATGGATCCTTTGCCATATATGCTTGGAAACAGAAGGCTCCATCTGCGAAGACATTGTGATATAAGCCATATAATAACCGTTTTGATAAGGCGCAAGGATGGCACTTTTCGATAGCATGCGAATCGCTTCCTGCACTTCATGGGAACCAGTTTCGATGGATAGCAGCAACGCTCGCAGGGCCTCTTTCTCCATCCATGTATGCCGCATGAGCTTTGTTTTCCTCTCTTGATTCGCTAACAGCGCCTGAGCGATGATTTGTGCCAATTCTTCTCGGCTCAGGTATTCCTTGGGTATGTATGCATCGGCACCTGATCGAATCGCTGCTTGCGCACAACGCCAATCAGAGTCCTGTACGATCATGATGACCTGTGTCGCTTCATCTTTCTGCTTGATTGCCTGTATCAGCTCCTCATCCGCTTCTTTGATATCCAGTATCACAATCTCGGCTGACCACTGATTGATTACCTGCGTCTGCAAGATATCTTCCTTTGTGTATGACAAAACACAACAATCCAATGCCATTTCTTCCAATACATGATGCCACAAACGCTGCGGCTGCCCAAATTCCCGTACAATGATAATTTGATACATAAACTCCCCTTGTCTCCTTTTGAATCATCCTCATATGATTCACCACCCTTGGTGTTCTTACCAACCGAAGTATGATCTGCGATCTTTGTTTCTCCCATCCGCTATGCTGTAAAGTCTGATTGCTTATGAAAGCAGCGATTCCTGTTAGAATCGATATCGAAAGCATCTATAAACCGTTAAAGATGGTAAGTGTCAGTAGCAGCTGCGCCGCCAAATACCCCAAACCCATGGATGACAACAGCAGCAATGCCTGTACTTTCATCGGTTTCTTTACATCACAAAACAGTTCAAATCGCACACAGCTCAATGCATAAAAACTGCATGCGAAGCAAAGCAAATGAATGATGAGCTGTAAAACCGCATAGGTCATTCTCCCGCCTCCTTATGTATGTAACATTATACGTTGTTTCAAAAGAAATTGCAATTTTATCAAGAAAAAAGTGACTATGTGTGCCATAGTCACTATCACTTTACTGTAAAGAGGAGAGTTCCTTATTCAGTTGCGTATTCTCATTGTTTAGCCTTGTGATCTCAGTATTTAACTCATTGATTGTCGCATTCGCCTGCGTATAAGCGCTTTTCTTTTCATTTAAGGCAGTCACCGCCAAGTTTGATTCATTCAGCTTTGTCTGCCAATCGGCAAGCTCCGCTTTTTTTTCATCATATAGGAAGGTAGCGCAAAATTCATTCGACTCTCCTTCTTCTCCCTCACTTGAAGTGTTGCATTGCTTATCGTATTGGCTTAAATCGCGCTCCAAAATCCCAATCATTCGTGCGGCATTTTCCTGCTCGGTCTGCTTGGATCTGAGCTCTTCTCCGTCTGCATCACTCCATGCATTTTTTTCCATCGTTTTTTTGGCTTCTTCCAGCTTCTGATTGTATATCTCAATTTGATTGTTATTGGCATTGATCATCCCTTTAATCTCGGCGATCCGCTTTGTCTTATCCACAGAGGGATTTTCGTTTTGTTCTTCATCGGGATCCTTATCATCAGGATCCTTATTTGTATTCGGTTTTGGATCTTTGTCTGTCGTATTCGGTTTATTTGGCTCCTTTTGCGCAGAGGGCGTTTCTTCACCGCCGATCAATGTTTTGACTCCATAGCCGATTCCTACGACAAGACAAATCGAAATCACCGCAATGATTGTACCGGTAATGATCTTATTCATCTTGTTTGCATCCGCCGTCCGCTTGGAAAGCTTCGCCTTATCCCGATCCTCTAAAAACTCCTCAATGTCATCCTCGGTAATCTCCTCCTCATCCACCTCACGATTGTCATAGAGATAAACAGAGTCGCTTTCCTCATGATTGGAAGAGTGGTCAAAGAAAGCGCCCCGCTCCATAATCTGTGTTTTTTCTGCCTCATCCTCCAAGAAAGAACTGCGCAACGAATCCTCGTAAACGGGAAGCTTTCTTGTGTCGGCATCTGTTTCCTCCATCGCTTCTTCGCTCACCTCTTCCATTGGCTCCCATACCGCATGATCATTGTGATCTCGCTGCTGTTTCATCGCTTCAATTTTCTTGCGCAGATCGCTGTCACCTTCATATTCATCAATCATATCGGATAAATTATATTCATCCTCATTTGTATTGTTTTTACACATATGGTTCCTCCTGTATATGATCTTATCTCATAAATGATCCAACGTATATCTATATTTTAGCATATTTCAATGAAATACTTCCAGTCATCTTTGTAAGTTTATGAAGGAGTGTATCAAAATGTGCATAAGTGCCATTATGCTGAATCATAGTGTTCAGAATCTCACTTGCTTTTGCTTCGATTGGTTTCATATTGTCATTATGCTGAATCACAACATCTCCCTTAAAGGATTTAGCGGAAACAGGGTAATCCAAACATAGGTATCTATAAGCACCCTGATCATATGCTGTCCTATGAAATCTCGTTCCTCTTTTATCATTCCTGCACATCCATCATGCACTTCACCTTTTTTTCGATGAGCAGAGAAAGAAAAAGCGATACGTCCCTTGTAAGCATACGTATCGCCTGATATATTCTCACCTGCTTTTTATACCCTATTATAGACAGCGGATATAACGATCCATGAAGCGCTGATATACTGTCTTCTGCTCCCGCATTTGTTTTCTGCATCTCTCGCAATACGTCAATACCTGTGCTGCCTGTCTTTGCGTGAGGGCATGCTTGGAGAACTTTGCCTCCTGTAAGCATTCCTTTACCGTCTGATCCATTTCCTCATCTCTGATTCCCAGCTGATACAGATATTCACCACACGCCAATATCGCCTCTCTGTGATCGCTTTGATGCAACCGACGATTCCGCCGCCCACATAGGAACACTCTGCGCAAGGGCAAAAACAGGAGGAGCAGTAGTGGCATAAGCAATGAAAGAAGCCACAATGCTTGTGGTGCAGTTTCTGCTTCTGCTTGATCTATCGGTGTGCTTAGCGCTTCGTTTGCATCCTGACGTGGAGGCGCTTGATTTTGACTTGTTTGGGATGATGTGGTTTGTGATTCCTGCGGTTGATTCACTCCCGCTTCCTGATTCGGCTGCGTCGGATGGATCGAATCCGTATTATCCGCTGTGGCAGATGGCGTTACCTCCAATACCGTCCATCCCTTTACCGGGTCCAAAATCTCTACCCATGCATGAGCCTGTGAGTCCTTTACCATTGCCACACCATTTTGAAAATCAGAAGCATTTACATAATAACCGGACGCATATCGTGCCTCGATACCATAACTTCTTAGAAGCAATACCGCAGCGCTGGCATAATGCACGCAATATCCTCGCTTACTCGTATTGAGAAAATACAAAACGAAGTCCTGATCTTGCGGCATGATACCCGGATGCAGGGTATAGGTGCCAAAACTGCGCATGTAATTTTGGATCGCCCTTATTTTTTCCTCTTTGGAGTTGTGCGTGCTTAACCCGGGAATCTCAATGCGCTTCAGCTCATCCCTTAGAAATACAGAAACTCCCGCATAAACAGAAGAAACCTGAAAACGATAGGCTTCAATCAGCGAATTGGGCTCTAATTGATCCAAAGCGCTTTCCTTCCATATGTGGTAACTGTATTCCATCTCCATATCACTGCCATCAATGTAGCTATCACGCACATGAGGAAGTGAAGAGAGATCATCACTCACATAATAAGGGGTATACAAATAGACCTCATCCGCATTGCGATTGATCACCCGTACCTCCGCTTGATCACCATCTGTTAGAATTCCTTTTGCACTGTCATTCGCAAAGGAAAAGGGATGAAACTGCACTCCCTGTAGTTGGCGCATAATATTGAGATAACGTTCATTGCTCATCTGTGTCCAGCTGTTATTCTCATAAAGCGGGGCAGAATAAGCATGTATATATAGACTTTGAGGGTGATCCATTTCTATTTGAAGGTCCACACTGCCCGAATAATAGCGATCTCCCTGTCTGCTTAAATCAATTTGACCATTTCTATCTGTATGATTTTGAAAGGAAGAAGAGAAGCCATTCAAAACCTCCTCCCGCAAAAAATCAATACGCTCCTCTCTCATATAGCTGTCCTGTGGCTGATACAAACGAAGCCCGCCTAAAATCAAAAAGGTGCAAAGTCCCAAACTGATTCCGGCCTTTAATTGGAGCTTTGAAGAACCATGCTTACGGGCATTTGCCATCCCATACAGAAACATTTGAAACAGCATCCACATGGTGCCATATCCCGTTGGTAATGGCAGAGTAAACAACAGGATCGCCCCGATAAAGGGAACTGTCGCAAAAAATGCAAGGAAATAACTATGCTTACAGCGCAGACTGCGAATCAACAGCAGCAAAAAAGGCAAGGTGACTACCAGCAATAACCATGTGAGCGGAGTCTTCATCTCACCGACAAAATAAGTGAACGCCGGCTTTTGAAAACGGTATTGGGAATTGCTCTCGTATATCTTTAAGATCGTTGTCACAGCATACGGTAACGCTTTTTTCCATATGGGATAGCCCAAAAGCACAAATGCCCCATAGCCAAGTGCGATGCCCAGCATTTCCTTTCTGCGCATTCGCTTT
This sequence comes from uncultured Erysipelotrichaceae bacterium, assembly GCA_947575425.1. Classification (GTDB taxonomy): domain Bacteria; phylum Bacillota_I; class Bacilli_A; order Erysipelotrichales; family Erysipelotrichaceae; genus C-19. Next base: position 1,911 of record CANPNQ010000031.1, on the reverse strand, counting down.
GTATAAACATAATAAAACAGACCTCCCGCTAAGAACAGCACACCCCAAAACAGAAAAGGATGGTATTCCAAAGGAAAGGTCGTAAGAAAACAACCGATGGTACCGATGACACCGCATCCGATCGCAAGGATCTCCCCTATGTATTCCTTCCCTTTCCACTCATTCATTGCCTTGTTCTCCTTCTATGATGCATACCGCATTCTTTGTGACAAGCAAACCATCCCCCGAAGCCCTCTGCACAATCGGCTGTGTGGAAGCAGGAAGCTGACAAGGCTGATCCAATAAGCGCACCATATAGGAATGAAGAGATGGCATATCTTGGATGCGCAAGGCTTCCTGTAGTTGATCTACGTTTTGTATCTCATGCATAATTCCCTGCTTCAACAGTTCACATGACAATGAATACAAGCGCGTATAGATTTGTTCCCACTCTGCTGCTGTATTGCCGCTTTCATAATAAACCACAGTAAAAGGATGCTCCTCTTCGCCAAACTCCCGTACCATCCATTCTCCCTGCTTTACGCTCAATTTCCAATGGATGCGGGATAGTCCATCCCCTTCCTGATAAGGATGCAGAGAAAAAAGATCCTGTGTGCCATTGCTTTTCCGCGTGGACACTGCTTCTTCCTCGCTTTCCAATGATGCAATCCGAGCCTTATCGACAGATAAATCAACCGTTTCCAGCGGCTGCGGCAATATCAGAATTTGTTTTTCCTGTGATGGCACCTTGCGAATGCGAAATAAACCAAGCAGGTCATATAAATCAACAGCCCTTACCTGAATGCTCATCATACCGATGTGTTCAAAATGAAACGGCAAAGGAAAACGCTGAGACTCCTTATTGGCAGAGAATAAGCATACCTCCTCCATGGTTTCATCGCGGAAAGCATTATGCGCCTGTAAAACAATACGGATAGAAGAAAGAGGAAGAATCGTAGCAGTGCTAATCTTGATAGAGCCAAGGGCATCCTCTCCTACCATTTGTTCCTCACTCACCTGTATATCAAAGGTAAAACCTTGGATGGCAATGAGAAACAGGATCAGCGAAGCGATCGGTAATAATAGCACCATCATGAAAATCAGCCATGAAGTATAGCCGACATAAAAGATATACAATGCGCCGCTTGCCAGCAATACGAGCAAATAACGAATCCGTTGCCGCAGCATCTTATTTCCTCAACTGCGGTGCTTCCACGCTTTGCAGGATAGAATCAATGATCGTATGTAAGCTTGCATAAGAGGGATGACTTTCCTTTTTTAACAACAGACGATGGGCGATGGTATCGAAGAATACCGCTTTGATATCCTGCGGAATCATATAATCCCGTCCTGATAAATAAGCGCAGGATTTCCCCAAGGCGCAAAGAGCCAGTGACGCACGGGGACTCGCACCCTGACGGATCTGCGGATGCTCCCTCGTCGCATGAATTAAGGCAGCTATATATTGATACATCTCATCGCTGACATAGGTAGCGGCTGCTCCTTCCATCATCTGATGCAAACTCGCCTCATCACCCAACGCATTGATATGCAAAAGCGGGTCATGATGATGGCGCATCTTCATCATCACTGCCTCCTGTTCCATTGAAGGATATCCGATTGACAAGCGCACCATGAAACGATCCAGCTGACTTTCCGGTAACAGCTGTGTACCTGCGGAACCCAGCGGATTCTGCGTGGCGATAACGATAAAGGGATCCGGGAGCTCATAGGTGTTGCCATCTACGGAAACACGCCCCTCTTCCATCACCTCCAACAATGCGGATTGCGCTTTGGCAGAAGCCCGATTGATCTCATCGGCAAGCAGAATGTGGCAGAATACAGCACCCTGCTGGTAACGAAAAGAATCGCTGCCTTTGTCATACATCGTAAAGCCGACCACATCAGAGGGCATCACATCCGGTGTAAACT
>CANPNQ010000030.1 GCA_947575425.1 uncultured Erysipelotrichaceae bacterium | reverse complement strand
CTTTGGCGATAATTTTAGGTGCTACTTCTCCGAATATCAAGATTAAAACCGTCATAACACCGGTTGCGACACCCACACCGGCACTGCCGAAGATCTCCGTAAATACCATCGTCAGAATACTGGTTGCCAGTATGTTCACAATATTGTTCCCGATTAAGATCGTCGTAATCAGGGCTGTGAATTTTTTTGTGTTATTGTAGGCTGTTTTCGCCCGCTTATTGCCATTTTTCGCCATCTGCTTCAAGCGGATTTGATTGACGGAGCTATATGCCGTCTCCGTAGAAGAAAACATCGCTGATAACACAATCAAAACACCAAGGATAATCAAAAGACCTATGTGCGAACTGTCCAAAACTTACCACTCCCTATAATATTTTTCCTGATTTGCCAACAGTTTCTCACGCCTGCGTCGATAAAACTTCATCAACAACCAAGCAATCCATGAGGTAGGAAATGCCATTAACAATGCAAATGATAAATAATCACTGATACATTCCAGCATACGCTCACCTCTCGATTACTATTATACTTATTTTTCATAAAATTTCAATCAATACCATCAGGCATTTGCTTTGTCCGTAAAAGGTTATTGGAAAATACCGCCATTTCATCTGATCTGTGCCAAAAACTGCGCAAACTCCGCTCGATCTATCATTGCATCCAGTGCGCCAGCCTTTCTCACAATCGATGCGCCATATGCATTCGCGAAGGAAAGGTATTCCCTTAAACGATGCTCACCGATCGCTTCGATATCCGTTACCTCATCGTTCAACAGGCAATATAGGAAAGCACCGATAAAGCCATCTCCTGCTCCGGTTGTATCTCTTGCCTCTACCGCTATCCCATGTACCTCTGTTTTCATCGCTCTTGTATAAGCACAGGCACCATCCTTACCCATCGTATAAAGGATCAGCTTGACATTACCGCAAAACAGCTGAGGCAATGCATGCTCAATCGTTTGCGTACCTGTGAGAAATTCTAATTCTTCATCGGATAGTTTCAGGATATCCGCCTGTGCTATGAAATCCCACACTGTTTGTTTTAATACTTCAAGATCCTCCCATAAGGAAAAGCGCAGATTGGGATCAAAGCTGATCAAAACCTTGTTTTTTCTTGCCAATCCGATCAATTTTTCATGTGAATGCTTCATCGGGGATTCCACCAAAGATACGCTGCAGAAATGCACGATTCCGCAATCCTTGAGCATCTCCTCTCGGATATGATCAGGACTTAGCATCAGGTCGGCACAGCTTCTGCGATAAAACTTGAAATCCCGATTTCCATCAGCCGCCAAAGATACAAAAGCCAAGGCTGTGTCCGCATCTGCGCTGCGCAGGATATAGGAGGTATCTATACCGCTTTTTTCGCAGCATTCCACGATATAATCTCCAAATGCATCTTCTCCCAGCTGCGTAATCAAACCCGCATGCCCCCCCAATTTCGCACACGCACCTGCGACATTGGCAGGCGCTCCCCCGGCAACCCTCACAAAACCTGTCACATCCTTCAATCGCTTCCCCTTTTCCTGTGGAATAAAATCGATCAAAGCCTCTCCGATCGCATATAATTTCTGTTTCATCTCCATTCCCTCCCTTTGCCTATTATCATTTTTTCGTATATGCATCATTATCATTATAATGGATATGAATCCGCATTTCAAATGAAAACAATCGCTGTATCTACATTCATCTCTGTATGTACTCCGCTTCCTTCTTCCTACATCGCAACTGTCATACAAGCATGCCTTAACTGCCTGTTGCCAATCATCTCATGTTCCGATCTATCATTTTCAGATCTTACCTTTTCAACAATGGCTTCCTTGTGCTTGGATATTGCCTTCACACTTTACTAATCTTTTGCATAAGATTATAATGGCATAAACACACAAGGAGGTTTTATCATGTTTAAAGAAATCACAGTCAAAGATTGGAACGGAAATGTGTTTGAAAAAATCGGTAAGGATTGGATGCTCATCAGTGCTGAGCATGAAGGAAACATCAACGCAATGACTGCTTCATGGGGCGGCATGGGCGTTCTTTGGAACAAGCAGGTCGTATTTATCTTTGTTCGACCACAGCGCTATACCAATACTCTATTAAGCAAAAGCGATCATTTAAAATCGCACATGAGCAACTCCATGTCACTATGGATCATGCGCCCTATTTTACAGAAGCAAAGGAAGTGATGATCTGTCGTAAGCTATTTGCTCAAGAACTGGATCCCGAATGCATATTGGATGCGCAGATTGACTTGCACAATTATCCCGATAAGGATTATCATATCCTTTATGTCGGAGAAATCGAAAAAATATGGATCAAGCAATAAATGCGCCGCATCGACGCATTTTTTATATGCATGGTGATGAAAAGCGTACCGATCCAAGATTTCGATTATTGCTATCACTGATTCTCCTTTGTTTTTTCATGTCAACAACCTTTATAAAGGTGCATCCTTATCATTGCTCAAATCCTTCCTCTTGTACCATAGTACCTCGCCATTCCTCCCCGCAATAAATCACTTCCACATAAAGGACGCATACATGGAAAGAAAGATCCTATTGCTTCCCTTCCTTATCCACAATTCCTTTCCTGTTGCTTCCTATATGAAGTGAGCCATGCCAAAAACTCATCCACCGCGCTTTCCTTTGTAGCCCATGAGGTCACAAGGCGCACAATATGACGATCCTCATCCAGCTTGCCCCAATACTGATACAGATAATGCTTCTTCATTGCCTGTAACAATGCATCATTTAAGATTGGGAAAATCTGATTGGTCGAAGTCGGCGTCGCAAAGCTGATTCCTAACTCCATCATTCCTTTTTGCAGCTTCTGCGCCATCGCTACCGCATGACGTGCCAGCTTCAGATACAAATCATCCCGAAACAGCTCACGGAATTGAATACCGAGCAGTCGACCCTTTGCCAACATACCTCCACGCTGTTTGATTGAATAGCGGAAATTCTCCTTCAAACGATCGTTGAAGATCACCACTGCCTCACCAAATAAGGCACCACATTTGGTTCCGCCCAAATAACAAACATCACAATAGCGCGCCAAATCCTCATAGGTGACATCATTATCCTCCGCCACCAAGGCCATCGCAAGGCGGGCACCATCCAGATACAGATATAACCCATAGGCATCGCACACCTCGCGCAGCGCCTGTAATTCCGCCTTGGTATATATCGTACCTATCTCTGTCGCATCCGAGATATACACCATAGCCGGTCGAACCATATGCTCATCGCTGTGCGCTTCGACAATACGCCGCACCCCCTCACTCAACACCTTGCCATTGCGATCCTCGCATACAAGAACCTTATGACCGGTTGCCTCGATCGCTCCTGTCTCATGGACATTGATATGTCCACCATCCGCTGCAATGACCGCCTCATAAGGACGCAATGCCGAAGCGATCACGGTTTGATTGCATTGGGTCCCGCCCACCAAAAAATGGATATCACACGTCGTGCAATTCAGCTTCTCTTTGATTCGCTTCTTTGCCTCATCGCATATCTCATCCAAACCATATCCCCCACTCTGCATTCCATTGGTTTCCACCATTGCCCGCATGATCTCCTCGCATGCGCCTTCACTGTAATCATTGTTAAAGCTATACATCAATTTCATCCTTTCCTACGTGATTCTATTCCATTGAATTTTTTATATTATAATACAAAAGTCTTTCCTGTGACTAGGGTTTGCATCCATTTCAAGCTGCCATATGCTTCATCCCTCATCAAAAGAAAAGCGTGATCCATCTACAATGATGTAACCTTTGTTTTTCCAATTTTTCCTAATTGAAATCATTGTATAAATACCCACTTGCGGTTCACAATAATGTCAGGAGGTAATGAAAATGAAAAAAACAAAGAGCAACAAGAAAGAGCGTTTCGTCGCTGCCCGTCGCAATTCCGACGGTACCTTGAGCGAATTCAAGGATAGCCATGGTAAGGTATACGATTACGAGCAGGCTTTAGAAGCGGTAGAAAAGGGTTTGATCGAAAATGCAATCCCCTTTACTGGTCGTGATGGTGCGCGTCATATCCGTGGTTTCAATGATGGTAACGAATCCACCAATCTGAAAAACTTGAAGGAATTCTAGTATACAAATCGTATGCATACGGTATTCGCAATCGGGCGATCTACCGTATGCTTTTCTTTTTCAGAATTCCATATTTTGTGATCCTGTCGGTTTTAAAAAAGTGCTTTTCATCCTTTACGGCAAAAGCATAGAATACATATCACTGGGAGTCCTCACGCATCAGCTGATACAATTCCTTTTCACTGTATTCCACCACCGTATAGCGCATCGCCTTACGATAGCCGTAACCATAAATGACAATCAGGGCAAACAAATGCAGCAGGATGGCAATGGAAGTCATAAACAACAGCACAGCACCAATGCGCTTCAGCATTGCAACCGCCTCCATGAGCGTAGACGCTCCAAAGGCATTCACGGCACAAAAGGCGATGACTGCTGAAGCGATGAGCAATACGGACAGAAAGATCCTGCGAATATAGCGCATCGGATGATCTCTGCTGTTCACTCCCCATAACAAAAGAATCATAAGCTCCTGTATCGAAATCGCCTGAAGCATACATTGCATCAATGAAACAATCCCCAGCTGGGCCTGTTCCATACATAAGCGCACCACACGAGAAATGTAAGTATGGGAGAGCAAGGGATCCTTTAATAAGTTAAATACATCCGCATAACTATGAATTTCCAATAAGCGGATTCCCAAGATCAAGTATGGCACCAATAACCATAATAAAGCGAGTATGGCGATGCAGCCAAGTGCCATGTGACGCTTTTCTTTCGTATCTACCCATGCATCCAAACGCGCTCTCATCGATCCAACCAGTCCTCTCCTTTGATCCTTTCGACTCTTGACAGATTCGGATAATCTAACTGCCGCAATACCTCATAGACGATGATAGCTGCACAGTTGGATAAATTCAGCGAGCGCGCAGCTTCCACCATCGGCAAACGCATACAGTGATCCTTGGCACTGCGCAGAATTGCTTTCGGTATGCCCGTACTCTCCTTTCCAAGAATCAAATATATATCTCCCTTTACCTTGGCAAACTCAATTTGAGAGGGTGCCTGTGTGCCATAGCGTGTCATATAGTAATAATTGTCGCTGGGATGGGCTTGTACAAAGGCCTCCCAGTTTTCATATACATCATAGTCCAGATCCAACACATAGTCCATCGCACTGCGGCGCAAATGCTTTTCATCCAGAGAAAAGCCCAATGGCTCGATCAAATGAAGCTTGCTGCCGCTTGCCATACAAGTACGCATGATATTGCCGGTGTTCTGTGGGATTTCCGGTTCATATAATACGACATGGATCATAAGGATGAGCCCTCCAAATATGCGATCAGCTGCTGTAATGCTCGAAAACGATGCGACACCTTGTTTTTTTCCTCCTCACTGACATTCGCCAAAGTCGTCTGATAAGGGGGATAATAGAAGATCGGATCATAACCGAATCCATGCGCACCGATCGCTGTTTCACATATGATTCCTTCCACCACACCTCTGAATACATGTTCCGTACCATCGGCTTCAATATAAGCGATTGCACATACAAACTGCGCCCCCTTATCCGCAGATTGCTTCACCTGCTCGATGATTGCCCTGTTTTTTAATGCGTAATCACTATCATAGCCCATAAAGCGGGCACTGTGTACACCCGGTTCCCCATTCATCGCATTGACACAAAGACCGGAGTCATCACTGATCACACTCATGTGCGTCCGCTCATGCAGCGCTCGCGCCTTGATCAACGCATTTTCTTCAAAGGTAGTCCCGTTTTCCTCCACTTCCAAGTTCACATCCAGATCCTGCATTCCCTTGATCTCATAGCCAAGCGGCTCCAACATTGCGCGAAACTCTTGTAGCTTATGCGCATTCCCTGTCGCAATCCATAGTGATTTCATTCTTGATCTCCTTCCATTCCTGCATTGCCTCGTCGCACCAATAGAGCTGTGGCTTTCTCGCTTCTATCTGATACACAACGAGTTGATAGCCGAAACGATGCGCAAACCAGCCATAACTCATTGCGCTGTAATGATCCAAATCAAATCGGGATATCCCATACGCTACCCCACTTTGATTAAGCTTCCTGCGGCATTGTTCAGACAGCTTATCCTCATGAAAATGAGGCAGGCGTTGATTCCCCTGTGCATAATAATCCATGTTCAGCATCGCAATTAACAAACGCTTGTCCACACAAATCACCTGCGGATGCGTCACGATCGCTTGTACGAAGCTTTGAAACAACTGCTGAATCGCGTAGGGATGGGACAGCTTGGCGTATTCTTCCCCCAGTGCCTCGAACAACGCATATGCACTGTTACCATAACCACCATCCAGCAGCTCCCTGATTGTATAGCAGCATCTGCCACTGTTCCAGTATTTTTCCACTGCCGCTGCGCTTTTGGTCAAAGCAAGGAGCTCCTGCTCGTTCAGCCAGTTCGTTTTTTGAATCGCATAGGGCGGCAATTCTTGTGATACAAAGCCATAGCGCTCTTTTTCCTTTCGCAGTTCTGTCCCCTTTAACAGCTTTAATATCCCCAACTGAAGCTCATCGCAGCGAAATGCAAATAAGCTGTTAAAGGATTGCTCAAAGCTGACCTTATCCTCATAAGGCAGTCCGGCAATCAAATCGACATGCAGTGTGATATGCGCCCTTTGCAACTGCCATATGACCTCTTTCAACCGTTTGTTATTTTGTTGTCTTCCCACACTGTTCAATGTTTTTTCACAAAAGGACTGCACTCCGATCTCCAAGCGAAAGCGCTTGGGATCTGCCTCATGCGTAAAGAAATTCAACAGCTCCGGTGATAAGGTCTCTGCCACAACCTCCATTTGAAAGCGTTGCTTCAAACAATGCTCATTCATATAGCGTGCAATCGTCAGCGCCCGTTTGGGATCGCTATTGAAGGTACGATCCAACAGTTTTACTACCTTCACATCAGATGCAGCGATTTCTTCCAGTATTCCAAGTACATAATCCAAGGAAAACAAGCGAACTTAACGATCCACAGAGCTGAGGCAATACGTACAGCCATACGGACATCCTCTGCTTGTCTCCAAATACAGATAACGCTTTGCCATCGCATCCGCATCCATCTCCATAAAATAAGGATTATTGCGTTGCTCCAACAGGGAAAGATCCGTTTTGCGCCAGATATGATTGGGATGAGAAAGCGTATGAATCCCCGCGATCTCGTAACTTTTTCCACGCCGGATCATCTCCACATATTCCCAGATGCTTTCCTCTCCCTCCCCCAAAGAAATCGCATCCACCCCCTGCAATAACAAATCCGATGATTCAAAGCTGACCTCAGGACCTCCTACCAATACAACCAGATCCTTTTGTCTTTGCTTCAGGGCGCGAATGATAGTCATACTCTGTGTGATATTCCAAATGTAAATGCTGAAGCAAATGATGTCATAATGCCCTTCACAGATCTGCTCGATAATCCTTGTTTCATCCTCTCTGATCGTAAATTCCTTCAGCCATACCTCACGTTGATCCGGACATGACTGATAAATCCAGCGCAATGCCAGATTTTTATGGATATAGGAAGCATTTAACGTCGTTAGTAATACCTTCAAGCTCATCCCTCTTTTTTCAGCTCTTATTATACTAGGAAACAAAAGACAAGACAAATAAAACCTTATTTTTTGCATAACCTCACTTGGCAAAGAGGCGTTGCTTTATTTTTATGAATGCTTTATCTCTGCATTTTATTACAAATCACGAAAGACGCAATCTCTTTCATTCATAGTCACAATGCACGATCATTTTGTAATATTACCATTGTGAAAAGCTACCCTTTGTCCCATAAATATTCACCTAAAAAAAAGACAAAAAATGACAATATTTATCAATAGACATATTTCGTCATTTTCTGCATAATATAGGGGTCATAAAAAAGAGGTGGCTATCATGCACAATACATTTCTGTTGCGACTATCCTGTGAGCATCTCCATGCCTGTGATTATCTGAGAATCTCCAAGGATCAAACACTATATCAGCTTCATGAAGCAATTGCACAGCTTTATCACAGAAATAAGAAAGATGCTTTTGCCAATGCACAATCCATTTCCTCCCATCAGGCAAAAAAAGCCACAACGATTGAGCGCTACATGAATACGCAAGCAGTCCTTCGCTACGAAAGCGGAAAAAAAGAGGATCGCTTCTGCGTCCATATCCACCCTCATCCGGAAAAGGATGCAATACCACAGAAGGATATATCCTCTTACAGCGAAAGGATTCATACCGCTCCATCTATTGCCCATAGTGCGTATGAGGAAGGAAATGAGCTGCTAGCAAGCCTATGT
>CANPNQ010000029.1 GCA_947575425.1 uncultured Erysipelotrichaceae bacterium | reverse complement strand
CGAATGCGGATACAGGAATTACCCACATGGGAATTGCTACAAAGAGAGCTGACATGGGTTTCCAATATGGATGCATTCAAAAGCATTGCTTTTTTTCACCATATATTGTTAAGCAAGAATGCTTTAGGAAAGGAAGGCGCGCTATGACAAAAGCAGTGATATTCGATTTGGATGGTTTGTTAATCAACAGTGAGGTCATTTCTCATCAGATCATTCAGAAATTTGTGGAACCGTTTGGCTATGAGGTCACAATGAGTGATTATGCGGATCATTACAGCGGAAGAAGTGATACGGCAAATATACGGGATGTGATTGAACGCTTTTCCTTGCCATATGATTTGGAGAGTGGATTGACGCGTTCACGCAGCATTGAAGCGGAGCTTTTGGCAAAGGGAGTAGAGCTGAAGCGAGGCGCTAAGGAATTATTGGAGTATGCAAAAACCAACGGATATCAAATCGCATTGGCTTCTTCCAGTACAGGGGAGCGGGCGATGAGCATTTTAAAGCAGCATGATATTGCGGATTATTTCGATGTATTTGTGTTTGGGGATGAAATTGAGCGGGGAAAGCCACATCCGGACATCTTTTTGAAGGCTTGTGAAAAACTGGGGGAACAGGAGGCGGACTGCCTTGTGTTAGAGGACAGTGAGGCAGGTGTGCGAGCGGCACTGCGAGCCGGTATTTCTGTTATCTGTATTCCTGATTTAAAGCCGCCTTTGGATGAAACGCTGAAACAGGCTTCCGCAGTTCATGAAAGTTTATTGGATGTGATCGACTATTTGAAACACAACTAGATGGACAAGCACTTATGCAATCAAACGCCTATGGTGCTTTCTGTTGGGGCTGGGCAAGTGTCCAGTCCTTTTCTTTTGCATATCATATATTAGGTTGAAACAGAAAGAAGTTTCAAGAGAAGGAAGGAGACAACACTATGTATCGTAATAACTGTTATTACAACGACTGTGGATGTGATGATTTCATCGACTGCGGATGCGATCCTTATATGAATGAATGTAACGATCCGTGTCCATGTGTGACACAGGTAGGTCCCACCGGTCCCAGAGGACCGCGCGGTATGACAGGTCCGCAAGGGCCTAGAGGCTTACAGGGCATTCAGGGGCCGCAGGGTATTCCCGGCAGCAGAGGCGTGCAGGGTGTCACCGGTCCTCAGGGTGTGATGGGTCCTCAAGGCATCACCGGAAGTACCGGCGCAACCGGCGCGACAGGCGCGACAGGCGCGCAAGGCTTACAGGGTATTCAGGGTGTGACTGGTCCTACCGGTCCTCAAGGCTTACAGGGCATCCAAGGTGTGACCGGAGCAACCGGTGCAACTGGCATGCAGGGAGAAATGGGACCTGTTGGTCCGCAGGGCATTCAGGGTGTCACCGGGGAAGCAGGACCTACGGGACCTATGGGTCCTCAAGGCTTACAGGGCATCCAAGGTGTGACCGGGGCCACTGGACCAACTGCTTCATGCATTTATGCAACAACAAACAAAAAAGGCAGAAGTCATGATTTTTATGATCATTCTTCTGCCTGATTGTTCTACGAAAGGAACAGATTAGTTCTTACTGCTATTCGCAGTACCCTTCTCTTTTTGCTTCCGATAGACGAATGCAGTGATGATTGCACCGCTCAAGACCACTACGGTTACATAGGGCCATATGTTGGTCGTATCACCTGTATTTTCAGAGGAGATATAGGGATCCTTTACCTTTTGATCCGCCACATCCTGCTCTAGTTTATCTTGCGCACTGTCCTTTTTTATTGTTTCCAGTGCTCCGATGGCATTTTCAAGATCTGCCAGTGCCTGAGCGATTTCCGCCGCAGTCGCATTGGGATCATTGAGAGCCTTCTTGGCATTCTCTAATGCTTCCAGCAATGCATTATAGCTGCTTTCGGTATAATCTCCCTTCGCAAACCCTTCTGCTTCTGTGATTTTGTCTTCCAGATTCTTGATTAACTCCGTATCTGGACGATCCGGATCAGCATCATCGTCGCCGATCGTCATTGTAGGATAATCCTCCAATTTTGCCAATTCTTCTTTGGAGCCGATAATGGCGCTTACTGCTTCTGGCTCTACGCTTACCTTGAATTGGGAGTCGGCTTTGATCGCTCCCAATAACAAGGTGCTTTCACCATCCGCAAACAACGGGTCGCTGTCGGAAACATAGATGGTTAAGCGACTGGTATCGCTGTGATAGCGAAATTCATGCACCTTTGTGTTTTGTTCAATCGCTTGTGCAAAGGTGAAGATAACACTGTCATCGCCGGTATTTTTCGGTTCTACGCTCAGCGTTACCTTGATGGTAGAAACTTTTTCTCTCGCAGCATTGGGCATGGTCAGCGAAACATTGGCACTGCCATCTTTATTATCGCTGATCACAACATTATCACCTGTTTCTGCCGCGTAGATCGGGGTTGGCAGCATTGCGATAAATGCGAACACTGCCACGATCATACTTATCATATATTTTTTCATGTTGTTCTCCTTTTATCGCCGTTGCTTAATTACCCAATGTGATTGGCGGAAGCGTGGTCGGAACTGTCTCAAATAAGGAATCACTGACCATACGCTGTCCTTCATTTGTCAAGGCATCATCGACACGATACAGCTCTGCGCGCACCTGTTTCAGATTGCTGATGTCACTGCCCGGCGCAAGCCAATAAATCCATGTGCCGTCATAGACATCCTCAATGTTGCCATTTTCGGGAACTTCCGCCAAGATCGTCTGATATGCTTCCATACCGGATCCGCCGACCATATTGCCATCCTGATCATACAGGATCGGCGCTTAGGGTACCGATCGCAACAGTTCCATCATTGGTACGACGGAAGTCCACATTGTCACCGGTGACACCCAGTACATCCAATTCGCTGATGGAGATCTCGCTGCCGCTGGATGCATGGATCACCAGCTTCATTGCCGTTGTATTATAAGCGGCAATGTTATCGATTTGATCCTTTCCGAAATATACGGTTTGGATCGGATCAGTGCCGAAGCTGCCATCCGCAACTTCACTCCATGTACCGTCATCCTCGCGGATATAAACAGTGTAATCGCTGATCGGCGTACCGCTGTTTATCGTATATTTGAATCCGGTAATCGTATGGTAACGATTGAATTCCATGATGACCTCCGCATCGGATTGAACGATTCCGGTATAGGTAGTTGTGCTGTTGTTATCAAATGCTTTCATGATCGGAGCTTCCACCTCCGGTCCGCATGGCGTATCCTCATCACCGCTACCGGCATCCGGAATATCCTTTGCTTCGATACCTTTGGTAGAAACGCTCCAGAATGATTTATCAATGCTTCCGTCATGCTCAATCTTGATCGGCGTCATTGTCTTCACAGCGGAACGGTTCAAGTACTTATCGATGACATACACTTCATAGGTCACAACACGGTTGTTCAGCGTTGTAATGTGATCGCTGAAGCTGGTTTCCGTCGTAAAGCCTGCGACCTCTTTTTCTACCTCACCATTGGAAGTGATGCAGCGAACGATCTCATAGCCTAATACATCATCGGAAGGAATGCCTTTGCTGCCCAGCTGGAAGTCCACCTGATTGGCATTGTTGGCATTGAGCGTTGCCGTTGTATCATCGGAAACTGCCTCTACCTTGCCTTCTGTGCCGAGGATGCTGCCGCCATGCTCCTTACGATATACGCGAGAATCATCGCTGACATAGTAAATCGCTCTTGTTTCTTTCGAGAATTGGGATGCATATGCAATGGTATCTGCATCCGGTGTCATACCCCAGCGTTCAAAGAATTCCAAAATATCCTTTTCTGCTGCGGCACATGACAAACGCATCAGAGCCTGATCACCGCCGTCACTCAACGTCAATGCGATGCCGCCCGGAGCTGGTGCTTTCTTCGGTGTTCTTGCGTAAGTATCTACGCGAGCGAAGAATAGATTTGCCAGCTGCTCTGTCGGATCATCGTACGTCTTGAAGTTATATCCATTGTCATACGCAAGGTGTAACTGCCAGTACATGCCCAGCTGTGTGAATACGTTGCCGGCACGTCCTTTTGTATTAGACGTTACTTTCTTATAGACATTGCTGTATTGGAAACGTACCGTATCATTGGTGTCTTTCGCCTGTGCCAATACTGCAAAGTAGTTGTTGGTAATTTCCGCAACCGCATAGGTTCCCTGATTGATGCAGTGACCGATCTCATGAGCAATGCCCCAACCGAAGTAACGACCGCTTACATATTTTCCATCTGCATCAGCGCTTACTGGAACGCCGCTCATCATACCGCTTGTAGAACCCCATTCAATACCGATGTGATTACCAGAAGCGTACATGAAGGCACCGGCGAACATACGCTGATAGCGGATATTCAAGTGTGTGACAGGAACTCTGTCTACCGCTGCTGCCGCGTTGTTATTCAAGCCTTTATGCTGATAGAATAAGTGCATCATCTCCTCGAAGGCATTCATGGAATCTAGCACCTTCTGTGCCCGTTGTTCCATTGAACCGCTGCCGCTGCCGGCAACGATCTGTTGAGCCGGAAGAGAAAGCATCATCGTATCAAGCAGAATATCACTTGCGCCTAAGATACAGTTTTGATTGTCAAATTCGTATTGTACGAGTTTGTTGTCGGAATTCTTATGAGATTGCTCATGAACACTTTGTATCTGCGCTACATGTGCATCCAATTTACCAAGATAGGTTTTGATGCGTTCCAGTTTTTCCGCTTCATCACTTACTTGATATAAATCCAAAATCGGTACTTCATTGCCGCCGCTGACCCGTACTGCATATTGGTCATTTTTGTTTCCGGTATATTGGACATACAATGCACCGCCGGATTCTACATCGATGGATTGAAGCTGCGGGATTGTAATATCATTGCGACCGATTTTCAGCGTGCCGAGACCTCTGAACATGGAGCCTGCTTCGGCGTGATACTGCGTTGCTACCAACTGCAGGTTTGTGCTTTCACCAGTCTTTTTCGTATTGTGCCCGACATAGACGGTAATCGTTTCCCCTGCCGCAGCGCTTACACCAAGCGGCTGCCAAGCATTTAAGCCATTGAAGCCGCGCCCTACATCACTGGTTGTGATCGTATTGTGTACACGGATCGGTTCCGTTAAGGTCGAATTTAAGATATCCTCTGCGGTTTTCAATTCGCGCTCTAAGCTTTCCTTATCAGGATGATACTCATCACTGAGCGGATCTTTCGTATTGATGCGTGCGCGTAGCTCATCGATGGTCTTCTGTGTGACATCCGATCGTAATACGGAATGCAGATCATCCTCATACAGAGCCATGATATCATCTTCAATCGAATCATAGTAATAGAAGTTTATTTCGGAAATGGTCACAACATTGCTGGCAACGCTGCGGGCAACACCGAATTGGAGCTTCTTCGCCTTGATCTTTTCTTTGAAGTGTACCATGTAGTAGATTCTGCCCTGCGCATCACGACGCAGCTGGAATGACATCTTACTTTGTGGGATCTCTGCGGTTGCCCCGTTTTCATCCCAATAACGAACTCTGATATAGCCATAGTTCGGAGATTCTGCCTGTACCTCTTGGAAGGCAAACATCTGCATGTCATAGGCTTCATCAAATTCGAATGTCAATCCATTGGAGCCCAACGGATTGAAGCCGCCGGAATCCCATGATCCCAGATAGTAATGAGATACGGGGTTGTTGTCGACCGTTCCCAATGCACTGCCATTGACAGTATCAAGCGCACTATCTCTCATACTGCCGCTTTTGAATGTGGCGCTGATGATATGCTCACTGACCTTGCCTGTTGCTGCACGATTCAGCAGTTTGTATTTCGGCATAGTTGCCGGTGTTATGTCGGTCGTCTCTGCTTTGGATGTCAGCGATGGTTTGCTTTCGCCCAGATCATTTACGCCGGTTACATAGACAAGATATGCGGTTTTATCCTTCAGATCAGGTATGGAGTAACTATTGGTTCTGATATTGGCGATTTTCTTAAACTCGCTTGCACTCTCTTCCTTATAGAATAAGTTGTAGTAGTCCGTATCCTCCATATCCTTCCAAGTCACCGCAATGGAACGATATTTGCCCGTTGCCTTGACGTTGTCAGGAGCATCCGGTTTCTTGGTTGCCTTTGGCGTTGCGGTAATGGAATCACTGTAACCGCTGCGCCATGTACCGTTCACGGACTGAACTTTTACGATATAATCCTCATCGTTTTTCAGCTTTTCCTGATTGAAGCTGGATACTGTCAGCATCGCACCCTTTACTGATACGACCTCTTGCTCATCTTCATGCTGGATCAATACTTCATATCCGGTCACATTGTTTTCCCCATCCCAAGTCAGCGTAAACTGCTTGTTATTGTTTACCACCGCAAGATTCTTAGGAATATTCATCTGCGGCTCCGGAATGCGTTCCTCCATGTTATTGACGAATTTTACACGGGAGATCTCAGCCAAATTGTTATTCTTTGTGCCGGTGATCTTCAATGTTACTTTTTTGATGGCAATCTGATCTCCGAAGTCGATGCAGATATTGCCGGTTCCCTCTTGAAGTACATTTACGCCGCCTGCTCTTAATAGGAAGTGAACGCCTTCACCAAAAGGAACTTCAATCGTCTGTTCAACACCGTTCTCCTCATATACGATGGTAACTTCCGCGCCGGTAATGGCGTTATCGTTTGCGGCACCGATCACCATGCCGCGGCTTGGGAAACTGGTGCTTTCTTGGAATTCAAAGTCCACCGATACCGGAGATGTGGATGAAATCGCACTGCCATCGCTGCGGGAGAGCTTGATGATTTCTTCCGACTTGGACAGATTATCGATATCACCTTCCACCGTCGTGTTTGCATCGCTGGTTGTGCTCAATACGGATGCCGGTACACTTGCGACCACAGCGGAAGAAGTGTCCTCGCTCACCTGATAACCCTTAGTAAAATATTCCAGATCCATCAGGTCGATCTTGCCATCCTTATTTAAGTCAGCCATCGGTACACTGCCGACACCCTCTAGAGCATCGATCATCAGATCTTTGTCTGTATCATTGATCGTTGCATCGGTATTGACATCACCGATCAATAATATTCCGGGATGCACATCATCTCCATATGAATAGCCGGCGATCATACTGGTAGACAGTTTGACTGTATATGCCCAATCCGCTACCTCGATCTGCTGGGTATATGTCGCAAAACCGGGAGCGCTCACTTTCAGTGTATAGGTACCGGGAGTAAGTTTTTCAAAGGTGATGCCTTCATGATATACTTCCTGTACACCTGCCTTTAACGTAAGCACTTTGTCTGGCTGGGAACTCAATGAAATCGTAAAGTCAACATCCTGTTCCAAGGGCAGGGATGGCATAATGTTGACGTCCACTTGTCCTGTGTTGGTGGCTTTGGGTGCGACCTCATTTGTCTCAGCCGTCTGCGCATTGCCTTCGTTACCGCCGCTGACATTCTCTGTATCGCCGGTTGTGCCGCTGTTTTGATCATCTGCCGGCGGTGTCGTCTGCTCTGCACTTGTCTCTTCATCTGACGTTTCCTCTTCCGGATGATTATCGCTGACGTCAGATCCATTCTCTGTCTCTGATGTCTCATCACCGCTCACATCCGGTATTTCCTGCGTGCTTGTTTCCGGGTTGCTTTCTGCTTTTAAGGAAATCGAAAAGTATTCGCTTTGGAATACCACCAAGAGCGAAACTACAAGCAAGCATGAAACAAATCGTCTGATTGCTTTCATGTGTTTCTCCTTTCTGAATCCATATGCTTATTTTATATCATGATATATTATGTGGTATGATCTTTAATGCTTCACCTCCCAACATGCTCTGTGCGTAAATCTTTACGCTATCAGCGCAAAAAAATTGCACAGACATTCATTGTTGGCAATTTTTTTGTTTGCATAATAAATATACCACTTTTCCTTTCGTTCTTCAATCATTTTAAGGGCGTTTTCGCTCTTTTCTGCCCTTTTTCACTTCTCTTGAAAAGAGGCATTTAAACTCTTTCGAAAGGGACTGTGGTCGATGACCTCCTTTGCGATTTCTTTTCATATAATTATCTTTTATCACTGCTTGTATCTATCATAATTATTTATCATAATAAAGACATTTTTCAGATCATGATAAGAATAGATTAGAGCCATGACACATCTGAGAATAGGAACAAGGGAAGGAGGAGGTGGAAGCACATAAACCGTGATGGATAACATAGAATAGAATGAGGTGAAGATATATGGAAGAGACAGGAAGGAAGGACATCATAAGCGATGATACACAAGCCATGACAGAGAAATCGGTGGATGTAGGAGCGTTACGAATCGATCCGGCGTTCCCATATGAGGAAAAGAAAGCGGCTTTGATGAAAGAAGGGAAGCATCCCTACTGTATGCAGATAGGGGAT
>CANPNQ010000028.1 GCA_947575425.1 uncultured Erysipelotrichaceae bacterium | reverse complement strand
CGTCAATGCTCGAGATGCGATTATTTTGCCCAAACGGGCAATGAAAAATGAAAAGGAAATAGAGCGCTTTATCACCTTGGCTGCCGATAAGATCAATGGCAGATTTATGGGATTATAAAAGAAGAAATCGCAATGTAATCATAAAGCATTCCATGCGGATCAGATCCCGCATCATAGGGAACAGGAGGACAATATGAAAGGGTTTGAATGTAAGAAGAAGATAGTCGAAGTATGTCATTTATTGGCAGAACGGGGCTTTGTCGGAACTTATGAGGGCAATATCTCCTATCGCAGTGGAGATCGTATTTATTTGACGCCGACAACCACAAGTAAGATCAATGCCAGTGAGGGAAAGATTATCACCACAGATTTGGATGGCAATCTGATAGAGGGTGATCTCAAGCCGACATCGGAAACGCCGATGCATACGAGTGTATATAAGGCTAGACCCGATGTGAACGCAATCGTGCATTGCCATCCGCCTTTTGCGACTGCTTATGCACAAGCCAATCAGCCGATCATCAATCATGTGGCGCCGGAGTTTATGATGGTATTCAAAGAGGTACCGTGTCTGAAATACGGACGTCCGGGTACGCTGGAGATCATCGCCGAGTTGGAGAAGTATATCATGGATTATGATGTTGTCCTATTGGCAAACCACGGTATCTTGGCTGTAGGGAAAGATCCGGAGGAAGCATTTGCAAAGGTGATGTCACTAGAGATTCTCTTGAAAACAGAGGTTGTAAGAAAGATCTTATTTCCCCAAGTGAACTGTGATTTGCCTCAGCAGGAATGCGAGATATTAATGGAAATGGGCAGCGCAAACAGGGGTTATCATCCCGATAAATCATAAGCATGAGAACGATCATTTTCTGTGATATTGACGGTACTTTAATTGATGGCTTTCGCGGCATGTTTGAGATCAGCGAGAAAACAAAAGCGGCGATTCTTGCCCTGCGAAAGCATGCGGATTTCATTCTGACATCAGGTAGGGCAAAATGTATGATTCCACACTCTTTGTATGAGGTAAAGCCGGATGGCTTTATCATGAACAACGGTGCCTATATTGAGGTACATGGCAAGGTACTCAAAAATCGCTATTTTACGCAAGAACAGATACGGGAAGTGACAGCGTATTCTGATCGGGAAAATAATGCGTATCTTCTGATTCATCAAAAGGGAGTATATACGCCAGATCCTGATCATCCGATGACAAAGGAGCTGCTTTCTAAGCTGAATGTAGCCAAGGATGTGATTACGACATGCAGGGACGGCGATTATAACTTTATGGTAGAAATCTGCCGCAATGAAGAGAGCTGTGACGCATTTCTTCATCAATTTGAAGGAAAGCTTCAAATAAGGCGTCAATATCAATATAGCGCTTATGACATCAATGATTTACGGGATGGCAAAGGCAATGCTGTGAAGCAGGTCATCGATTACCTCCATGGGGATGCGCAGGCTGCCTTTTGTTTCGCAGACAGCGACAATGATCTTGAAATGATGGAAGCTGTCGGATATCCGATCGCAATGAAGAATGCCAATGCACACATAAAGCAAAAGGCGATTTATGTATGTGAGGATGTATTGGCAGATGGTGTATATGAGGGGTTGATCAAAATGAGACTGATTGATCCCTTACCTTAATCAAATGTTTTATGCAAAAAAAGACCTGTCCCATAGGAATTTTATCCTATGGAGATATGGTCTTTTTGTATATGCAATGATGGGTGCTTTTCGATCCTATGCTGATTAAGATACATCAAGCATACTGTTGCCAAGGAATTCCGCCAATATTGAGATCGGAAGAGCGTCGTGTAGGGAAAGAGTGTCTAGCGCTGGATTGCCTGTGAGGAGCCTTCTGCAAAATATGCCAATAGGCTTTGTAAGCGATTGGCTTCCAAAAACTGCGGGCTATCTTTCTTCACTGCCTTTAACAGCGGAATCGCCAGCTGTTTTAATATGGCTAATTCATATACCATGGAGGTATTGAAAATATAATCTGCGCCCTCCTGATACGGATAGATGTTTCGTTCTTCGCCCTGCTTTACATTCCGCCAAAAGGAAATGGTCGCCTGCGCATCCCAGCCGCGCGTCTGATGATCTCTGGTAATTCTGCGGATCAAACGATAATCCGAGGTGGGAATGCGATTGTGTTCATCCAAATTCAAATGAGTGAGAGCATTGATATAGATCTTGCATACAGCATCATGAGGCAATTCTTCACTCATGCGCGGATTTAGACCATGGATGCCCTCCATGATCAATATCTGTTTTTCTTGCAGGATCGTTTCTATTTCTGCTTTTTCCTGTAAGCCGGTTTTAAAATTGAATCTTGGAAGAGATACCGGAAGATGATGCAGCAGGCGCATCATCGTGTCGTGAAACAAAGGAAGATCGATTGCCTCCACACTTTCGAAGTCATAGGAGCCATCAGCCAATTTAGGGGTATCTGTCCTGTTTTTGTAGAAGTCATCCATGGAGATTGCCATCGGATCCAGACCCAAAATCTTCAAATGAATCGCCAAGCGCTTGGAAAAGGTCGTTTTTCCTGCGCTGCTTGGACCGGCAATGAGAATAAAGCGGGTATGAGGATGATCATTGACGATATGCGCCGCCAGTTCTGCCAGCTGCTTTTCCATCATCGTCTCACACATCAAAACCAACTCATCCATCTTTCCCTGCTCGATCCTGCGGTTTAGCTCCGCTACATTACTGACACCGATTGCTTTTCCCCATGCCTCAAATTCCTGAAAAACCGCAAACATTTTGCGCTGATCGTGGAATTGTGCCTGTGGGGACAGCCACACACCGGGTGCATAATAGCGCAGAGAAAAGTGGGTGATATAGCCGGCATGAGGCAGTAAGATGCCATAGAAATAATCCTCACAGCCGCAGAGGGAGTACACGCTGGATTTCTTGCTTTTGCGCTGCCGCAAAAGCGCTGCCTTATTTTCCATACCACACGCTTCAAAATGGGCGATTGCCTGTGCGGTATCGACCACGGTTCTTGTGATTTCCTCTTGATGGGCGATGATTTCCTCCATCTTTGCGCGGATCGTGGTGACATCATGCGGGGTCAAAAAGGGCTTGCGTGCGATCTCGCAATAATGCCCTGAGGAAAGGGCATGCTGGATGGTCAGCGGAGTATTGGGATAAAGCGCATGAACAGCGGCGATAAACACAAAAGTCATCGTTCGCTCGTAGATCATTTTTCCGATTTCGCTGTCGGCATATACAAAAGATATCTCCCCCGAATGCTTGGGACGATAATTGAGATCATGTAGTTTTTTATCAATAATCACCGCATAGATATCTGATGCATGCTCCTGCTGTTCCAAGAGAGATCGGATGCTGTCCCTTTCCTTCAAAGAGATACGCTGTCCGCTTGTTAAGTGAAATGTCAACATATGAAAAACCTTCTTTCGTTATGATAGGGTTTTTATACAGAGGCGGTTGCGAGATGAGGAAGGTCACGGACGATCATTAAGCGTTTGGCGATGATCGGTTCTTTTATGATGGAAACAACGAGTTTCTTAGTTTTCGCTGTCCGCTGCTCGCATTTCTTCAAATAAGAGATCAAGCTTGTCAAAGGCGATCTTGCCCGGAACATAGCCGTAAACGCGCTGCTTCTGATCGATAAAGACCGTGGTTGGATAAGCGCTGATTCCATATTGGTAAAACAATGTTCCTTCCTCATCAAACAGCACCGGGAAATCATAGTTATGCTCCTGAAGGAATTGTTTGATCCCTGCACTGTCTGTTTCATTTCCGCTGTTGGGAAAGACAAAGGTCAATATGACAACATCTTCCCTGCTTTGATATTGATCATATAAGGCTTGGATGTGATCCAGCTCCTCCCGGCAAATCGGACACCATGTTCCCCAAAAATTCATATATACGATCTTTCCCTTGAAATCCGTAAAACGGATTTCCTGATCATTTTGATCCATTAAAACAAAGGAAGGCGCTTGATCCTCTTCCTGCGTATCATCGCTTTCCTGCGGTGGAGTGCCGCTCATAACACCCAGTGCGCCGCTGGTCATTAAAAGTCCCATCACGATCAGAATAATGGCGCCTACCTTTACGATGACCTGCATCAGCGTCTCCTGTGTGTGGAAAAACCGGATGGCCTGTTTTGAGAAAAAGCTGATAATCAAAAAAGGCAGAGCAAACCCCAATGCATAGGCGATGATCAATCCAATGGACGCCAACAGGCTTTCCGTGCTGCCTGCCAAGATCAAAACGGAGGCAAGGGCAGGTCCGATGCACGGTGTCCATGAAAAGCTAAAGGTAAAGCCCATCACAAAGGCAAGCGCCATATTCATGCGCTTCCCGCTGAAATCATAGCTGATATGAAACGTTCGTTCTAAAAAGGACAACTGGATGACACCCAACTGGACCAAGCCAAGCAAAATAATCAGAATACCGCCGATGCGCATAAACCAGATACTCGCTCCTTTAAAAAAGGAAGAGATCCAAGTGATCGATATATTTAATAATAGCAATGCGCTAAACATTCCCACGATAAACATCATCGTGAATAACAGCGTCTTTTTCCGCGATGGCTTTTGATCCTCCAAAGCGCCGGATAAATAACCAAAATAGATTGGCAACAGCGGCAATACACAGGGAGAGAAAAAGGAAATCAATCCTTCCGCAAATGCGCCCAAAAGACCGACATGCTCTATCAATGAACTAGTCAAACCGTTCACCTCACAACTCTATGAAAAAGTATAACATATTGAGGGATAAATTCATAGGGAGGAGGATCGAGATTTGGGAAATTACAAGGGAAGCGTGAAAGCGGCGTCTTGGGGCTGCGTTCCTTATTTGGTGCGAGGATAAGAAAATACACCCCTGATTCATAAAAGCAGAAGGGTGCGTGTTCGATGAGGTCTATGAAAACAAGGGATCAAAGGATCTCGCCTGTAATCTGATTCATCGCTGTTAAAGATGGATTTCTTTTAATTTTTCAATGGCGAGGATCGCAAAGTCAGAGCCGCCACAATCATACCCTTGTGGACTTTTTCGACAGAGAAAGTGCTGGATGCCCAATGGCTGAAACAGCACCTCATTCACAAAATCAAACAGATGTTTCTTTGTGACTTCCTGTAAGAGAACCGAGATGAAATAAACGTTTAACGTCGCATAGATGAAAGGAGGATTGTGCTTGATTGGGCTTCCTTAACTGTCGTAAGGTGATAGGAGGATATTGCGGTAGTTCAGGTACATCGCAGATGTTGATATCCAAATCTGTGATCCAGCCGCGCTCTGAAGCACAACCAACTGCCAGCGCAACGATCAGCTTTGAGACAGATTTGATGTTCATACAACGGCAAGAGTCCTCTTCACGGTCAAAATACCATGTGTCACGATGCTGGGATTCTATGAAGAATAAGGAATATCATGCGTCATAGGCTTGATGTAGTGTTGCGATGATATCAGATTTTCATATTGATTTCTCCATTCTGATTCAAATGCTGGTATTGCCGGAACATAAAAAAACTGCCGAAGCAGTTTTTACACATGAAAGCGGAAATGCAATACATCCCCATCCTGTACGATATAATCCTTACCCTCTAAACGCAGCTTGCCTGCCTCCTTGATCGCATGCTCATGTTCCAGCGCATCGATATCCGCAAAGGAGTAACACTCTGCGCGGATAAAGCTTTTTTCAAAATCGGTATGGATCACTCCGGCACATTGCGGTGCCTTCATGCCTTTTTTGAATGTCCATGCCCGACATTCATCCTCACCTGCTGTTAAGAAGGTACAAAGATCTAACACATGATAGGCAGCCTTAATCACTTGATCCAAACCGCTTTCCGCAATACCAAGCTCCTGTAAAAAGGCATTTTTTTCTTCCTTATCCAGCTCGGACAATTCTTCCTCGATTTTCGCGCAGATCGCAATGGTTTGATTGTTTTCTGTTTGGGCGTGTTGCTTCACAATCTGATAATACGCATTATCTTCGGGAGCGATGATATCTTCCTCCGACATATTCGCAATATAGATCATCGGTTTTAGCGTTAACAGGGAAAATGCCTTGATAAGCTCTTGCTCATCCTCACTCATTTCCACACTGCGGGCAGGCTTACCTTCCGCTAGCGCTGTACGCATCCGTTCCATGAGCGCCAGCTCTGCCAAGGCATCTTTATCCTTGTTGGTTTTTGCCTTGCGCTCGATCTTGGCGATGCGATTTTCGATCGTCGCAAGATCAGCCATCATCAGCTCCAAATTGATGATCTCTATATCGCGCAGCGGATCAACGCTTCCCTCCACATGGGTAATATCCGCATCATCAAAACAACGCACCACATGGCAGATACAATCCGTCAGGCGGATATTGCTTAAAAACTGATTGCCCAGCCCTTCTCCTTTGGAAGCGCCCTTGACCAGTCCGGCGATATCGGTAAACTCAAAGGTCGTATAGATTGTTTTCTTTGGGTGAAACAACTCACTTAATCGCTCTATGCGCGGATCGGGTACTTCCACCACTCCGACATTGGGCTGGATGGTCGCAAACGGATAGTTCGCAGCCTCCACCTGACTTTTTGTTATCGCATTAAACAGGGTCGATTTACCGACATTGGGCAATCCGACGATTCCTGCGGTTAATGGCATATGGATCATCCTTTCCTTATCTCGTCCTATTATTTTACCATTTTTTTCAGCTTATGAAAACCATACAGATACGCGAACCTCTGCTTTTTCGCTTATCTTATCTTGACAGTTCATATAAAAACACTTTCATGGCATGAAAGTGTGTGATGTATCTGTTTGATGATATTAGTTATCGGTATCGAAATATATATCCTGACGAATATTGACGCTACCCTGTAAAACCGCACCCTTTTGGATTTCGATATCACGGGCGGTCAAATTGCCGACCAACGCTGCTTTCTCCTCAAAGGTTGCGGATTCTGCGGCATTTACATCGCCCTTGATTCGTCCGCCGCATACGACATTCATCGCTTCACAGTTTCCGGCAACGGTTGCGCTGGTACTCAAATGCAGATCCCCGGTACAGTTGATATCTCCGGTGACGATCGCATTGTCCAAATCCACATCGCATGTGGTGATATTGCCATCCACAACACCGGTTACCGTGATCTTATTCTGGCATGTGATATCGCCCTGAACCTCACCTTGAATTTCCAAATCTCCGGCTACCTCCAAAGTACCTACGATTCTTGCGCCTTTGCCGATTACCGTCGGTTCAAAGCTTTCCTGCTGAGCCATCTGCGGATCATAGCGTCTTTGGTCATTGACCACACTGCGCATCCGATCATTTTGACTGCCATAGCTCTGATTTCCATATCCCTGATTGTTGTTATAGTATTGTCTATCATCATGATTGTAATTCATAGCGACTACCTCCGAGTATTTTTCTCTCTTGCCCTTTGTAAATATTATACATGGATTTGTCGTTTTATTCAATCTTACAGTGTGATTTTCTCAAAAGATTATAATAGAAATCCTTTGTTTTTTCCAATTACAAGAGGATCATAGCGCTGTATTTCTGCGTAGCAATGTTACGCATTGCGCCAATACCCCTTCCTCTTTGCCGATGAAGCCAAGACCTTCTCCCCGCGTTGCTTTTACACTGATGCGATCCGCATCACAATGCAGGCATTTGGCAATATTTGTGCGCATCGCTTCGATATGCGGCGTCATTTTTGGCTGTTCTATCAGAAGTAAAGCATCGACATTTTGGATGACATATCCCATTTTTACCATCAGCTCATATACATGCGCAAGCAATACAAGGGAAGAAATCCCCTCATAGGCAGGATCGCTGTCAGGAAAGTGCTTCCCCAGATCTCCTAAGGCAAGTGCGCCTAATATGCTCTCAGCTATCGCATGCAGCAGCGCATCGCCATCGCTGTGTCCCAAGCAGCCCTTTTCATGATCAATCTCCACTCCGCCCAAAACCAATTTCCTTCCCTCACATAAACGATGAATATCGCTGGATTGCCCGATTCGATACATCCTATCCTTCCTTTCTTTTTCAGTTATGCCATGGTTCCAATGGCGATCCCATTTCGCGGCACTTCCCTATATTCTATGGCAACTCTGCCTTTTTTAGTTTGATTCACATTTCTTTATTTCATGAAGCATATTCCCTTTTCTGCGCAGGAAAGGCGCAACATTTTCTCCATTGTATCATAAAATAAAATATTCCGCATCATTTGGCATATTTTGCTTTTGAATTATCGCAAAAATATGCTATACTATTGATACAGAGAGACATGGGAGGCTATTATGAAAAAATTATTTACACTATTTGCCTGCGTCGGATTATTATTTTCATTATCCGCATGCTCAGGCTCTACGGTAGAGGATGAGGCACTGGATCGCTTGGAAGCAAGCATCAAAAAATTCAGTGAAATCCAATCCTTCGATTACACGATCGGCGCAGATATGGGCGATCAAGGGAAA
>CANPNQ010000027.1 GCA_947575425.1 uncultured Erysipelotrichaceae bacterium | reverse complement strand
AAATAAGGTAATTGAAAAAAGCAGCTGTGTTATTCCCCAACGCATGGCAGAGTTCTTCCATCTTCCTGCCGATCAAAATGTCATTTTATTGAAGCGCCTGCGCATTGTGGATCAAGAGCCGCTATGTCTTAGCATTGCCTACCTGTTGCCGGAGGTATTTTATTGGATTTTGTTAGAGGATATGGAAAAGGAATCCATGTATGAATTGCTGGAAAGCAAGTATCATTATCGCCTTGGTAAGGCAGTGCAGGAATTTCAGGTCGGTTATCTCAATAAAGCAGACGCTAAATATTTGAATATCACCTCTAAGGATCCCTGTCTCAAGCTCTCATTGTTCGGCTACGTCAATGTGGATAAACCGGCACAATATGAAGAAACCTATTATTTGGGCAATAAATATACCTATCAGATCACATTGGATTCTCCAAAAGCGCAAGAGGCGTTCTAATATCCCTCTCATTTCTTGATCTATGTTAGTATGACAGCGACATCATGTGTCGCTTTTTATCTGTCTTTTTCCGATACATCTATAGCATTCTCTCTTTATATTTCATACCATAAAGGATAAACATATCATAACGTAAAAAAACAGCAGATCCTAAGACCCACTGTTTTTATCAGATATTGTTTACTGATTAAGCAGTAATAACGCCAATCACACGCAGAACGATCGCTGCAACAACGACTGCAATAATCAGTCTGTTGGAGTTCATCCATTTCTTACCTAACAACCAGTAGCAAAGACCTGTCAACAATGCAGGGAACAATGCAGGCATGATAGCATCTGCATAAGTCTGCAAGTTAAATTCGTTGATCAATTCTTCACCAGTTTCAGGATCAGTACCCAAGCTCATTGTTAATGTGCTTAATGGGAATTTAACCATGGATGCAACCATCGCACCAACAACAGTCAGACCCAAAACGGATGCTGCTTCTGTCAAAGCGTTCATGTGACCGCTCAAAGTTGTTACCAACTTAATACCTTGCTCGTAACCAAGATCGAACATCTTGAAACGGAACAATAAGCATGCAAGCTGCCAAATCGTCCAAATGATAATACCGATTGCATTACCCTGAGTAGCCATGGAAGCTGCGATAGATCCGAATACAGCACCTGCGATCATACCGAAGATTGTATCACCGATACCTGCGAACGGTCCCATCAATGCAGTTTTTACAGATGCAGCTGTTTCGATACCAACCTCGTTCAAGCTCTGCTCTTCAATCGCGATGTCCATACCAACGATGATATCACCCATGGCAGGCTGTGTATTAAAGAACTGAGAATGTACATGCAATGCTTTATCCTTCAATTCAGGATTGTCACCATACAATCTGTCGATCACGGGAATCATCGTAGAAAGGTAACCAAGACCCTGCATACGCTCATAGTTCCAGCCGATCTGAGATTGCCAGATCCAACGCAAATTGATTTTACGTAATTCTTTTGCTGTGAATTTGCTGTTCTCACTAATCTTCATAATCGTCACCTCCGCTAGTTGCTGCAGCTGCTGCTGGATGTCCGGCGATTGCATTCTGGAAAACCAACAATGCAGCTACCAAACCGATCAAAGCAACACCAAGTGTCGGAACACCCAAGTAAGCTGCCAATACGAATCCTAAGATTACATACTGAGGTTTCTTCGTTACAGGCAAGTAACGTAACAGGATAGCGAAACCTACCATTGGCAACATACCGCCGGCAAGCTTAAATCCATCCATCAACCACTGCGGGAAGAATCCCATCAATGTGTCGATCAATTCCTGACCTGCAAGCAAGAAGAAGAATACCGGTAAACCACGAGACAATCCCCAAGGAATGATACCTAAGTGGTTCATCAGGTTAATACCCTTCGTATTTCCGCTCTCAACATATTTGTCAGCGATATGCTGGAAAGCAGTGTTGGAGAAACGTGCTAAGATATCCAACTGTACGAACAATGCAGCAAGTGCAATACCGATAGAAGATGCAAATGCGATCGGATCAGCTCCAGTAGAAGCACCCAATGCAGTTGCGATCATACCGGAAGAAGTGATGTTCAATACGGAAGCACCACCGTAGGTACCAACACCCAACTGCGTCATCTGCAATGTACCGCCTACGATCAAACCGTACTCAGCATTGCCGACAACGATTCCGGTAAACAGCGTTGCTAAAATACAGCTGTTCATACCAATGTTCCAAGACAATCCATCAATGATTCCCCAGAAGGCCCAAAGACTAATGATTAGAATTTGGAAAAAACTCAATGACATAAATTTTCCTCCTTTTCTGTCATTTATGACCTCGGAGATGAAAGCCTCATCCCCTTGAAACCCGCTTACAACCTCTGACAAAAGTGTAAGCGTTTTCCCTAATATAATATTAAACACTTCCATCGAATTTGTCAACAATTTTCACACAATTTGTTATACTTTGTGTGTGAAAATTAGGTGAAGTGACCTTTCTGCGATCCTTTTTATCCCATAATCTCACCATTTCAAACTTTATACTCACAAATTATGTGAAATTATGTGATGCCAATCTATCTGACTGCTTTTCTGTTTTTTATTTTTTTATGGTTCTATTTTCGAATAACATTACCATAATGAGATCACTGTTCCTTCCCCAAACAAATATCGAAAGAAAATGCGGAAGCTCTCACTTCCGCATCATCGTGTGCAGTCAGTGATAACTAGAAGTGTTTCACGCGTCCCTCATATTTATTGTAAATCGCATCATTATCGAAGCCATCTACGTTCTGGGACTGGAATACCGGTGCCTTTACACCTTCGGCTGCGCAGATCTTCAATGCCTCTGCCACGATGGTATCTAGCAGGAACATGCTGGAGATAGAGGAGCCCGGGCCAGTCAATACACCATCAATATTTAACAATGCGTCACCGCTCGGTACGCAGTTATCCAAAATGCTGTCCGCATACTCATACAGCTTCTTGCCGGAAGGATGACGGCTGGTGGTTGCCTTGGACTGTTCCAAATTGGTTACAGCTACAACATAAACGCCTTCCTTCTGAGAACGCATTGCCATTTCAATCGGCACTGCATTCCGTCCGGAGTTGCTGGAAATGATCATAATATCACCTTTTTCGATCTTGTAGTTGTCATAGATCAGATCCGCAAGACCCGGTAATTTCTCGATCGCACCGCTGCGCTGTGCGCCGAATGCTGTTAAAGAATCGGGATCCAGCATCGCATCCACATTTCCCAGACCGCCGGCACGGGCAAACAGCTCAATACCAATCATATGCGAATGGCCGGTTCCAAATGTGTGAATCACCTTATCATTTTTGATGCAATCCGCAAAAATGCGAGCCAATTTTTTGATTTCTTCCTTATTTACATCATGAGCCTTCTGTAACAGCTCGTTAATCTTTGTCATATATTCAAATTCGTACATGGTATACTCTCCTTTTCTATGTTTGTTTATCTTTCTTTTGTCGCATCCACTCATTCATAGGAAATGCTTGTATGCTTGGATTTATGCCTGCATCAAAGGCGTGCTTTACACTCTGAGCGCATATTGGGCGCGCAGTGCCTCATTGTGCTCCTTGGCACCTTCCAATGCTTCATCCCAATAGATCGGAAGCTCTACGCCCTTCTCCTTTAGAATACGACCTGTTTCGCATTCCAATGCCTGTGCGATAAAAGCACCGGTGATAGAAGATACGGAGCAGATCTTTTCGATTTTTCCCGTTTCGATCAAGGCATCCCCGCAAGGACCGCAGTTGTCAATGACTACATCACCTTTTTCATACAGCTTGAAGCCGCTTGGATGACGAGAATCCTCAGAGCTTGTGTGCTGCCAGCTGGTAACGACAATGACCTTATGTCCATGCTGCTTCGCCGCAACTGCCAAATCAATCACAACACCGTTGATACCGGAATTGGAAATGATGATAAAGCAATCTTCAGGGCGAACATCATACAGATCATATAACTGATCGCCGACACCGGCACGACGTTCAAAGGGGTTTGTGTTGTCCTTAAACTCCTCCAAGCTAACCTTGCCCTTTAACACAAAATCATTGGTTTCGATCTTATGAATGCAGGCAAGGCTGCCTACACGATCGCGCATTTCCATCGCAAAACCAACGGAATGACCGGAGCCAAGTACATGGACAACGCCGCCATTGGCAACGGTTTCTGCCATGATTTCCGCACCCGCCTTAATATTCTTTTCCTCTTTTTCCAACAATGTATCAAGCAAGCCGCTCAATTCATCGTAAAATACATCCATTGTAATTTCTTTCATGTCAAAGTCCTCCTAAGAATCCCAGCGTCCGAGATACTGATCGGACATCTCTTTGTTATGCACATCGGCACCCTTAACATTGACACTGAGCAGAATCGGACATTCCTTCCCTTGCGCTGTCAGATAGTGATAGGTCTCCGCAGTGATCATCTGTGCAATCACATTGCCGCTGATCGTTGCGATCTGGGTCATCTTATGAACACCATCCACATCCAGCAGCGCATCGCATTCATCGGCACAGTTGTCGATCACCAAATCAGCCAGATCCGTCAGCTTTTTACCAGAAGGATGTCTGGAAACTGCTTTGTCCGCCAATTTTTTAGAAACCACAGCAATGATCTTATGTCCTGCTTCCTTTGCCTTCAAAGCAGTTTCAACCATAATACCCTCATTACCCGCAAAACTTACCAAAATAAACATATCGCTCGGCACAATGTTATAGAGATCCCATAACTTATGAGCCATTTCCGTGTTGTCATCAAAATCAGGCTGATGGAACTCATCCTCACTGATCACACCACGCATCACAAGATCCACCACATTGAACTGGTGAAATGGCATAAGACCGCCGGCACGATAGCCAAGCTCCATGGCAAATGCACGACCGTGATTCAAGCCGAACAGCTGAACTAAGCCGTTTTCTTCCATACAATCACCCATCATCTTAGCCGCAGCCAGAATATTTTCCCGCTGTGACTCTTTGGTGAATGCAAGACGTTCTTTTGCCACTTTGAAAAAATCTTTTGTAGTAAGCATTTTCTTTCTCCTTTTCTGTTTTGTCTTACAGGTTTAATTATAGACCCTTTGATAACAAAGTCAATAATTAAAATGCAATATTTGAATTATGTGATAATGCAGACTTATCAAAGTTTTTTTCGATCATAGCATAGTTTTAAAAGGGATCATACAAACAGGAAAGGACATGCGGAAGCGCACATACTTTTCATTGCCATTTCCAAGCAGTCTATCCTTTCTCATGCATTCCCTTGTCCGCTCTGCTTCCTCCTATCCCAAATATGAAAAATGACCGCTGATAACGGTCATTTTCAATGGTTCTTTATTGGTTGATATATCACTCGATGCATATGCTTATGGCATCATCCTGCCCCAGCTTCCTTTATGCAGCTGCTTCCTCCCTCTCATCCGTATGCTTTGCCTTATGTCCGCAATACTTCTTCAATCCTGCGACCAACTCATCAATCGCTTTTCCATCACAATTCGTATCTTTGTTGGTCGATATATTCTCTACCATCAACACATCATTGTAAAAATTTCCGCGTGCCAATAACAATCCTCTCGGATAGAAAGAGAACGATGTATAACGAAGATCCTCCTTTGGGCAGAGATGGCGCTTGGGGCGTGGTTGAAAGCAGGCCGCCATATCCTTTGCCTCCTGCATCGTATCATCCTTATAGCCGATCACCAAGGTATCTCCATCACCGACGCAATCCAACATGATCACCAGCTTATCATCCAACAGATCCGGAAAGCTCTCTCTTAACAGATAATCACCACCGTGATTGCGGCATCCGTTATCCGTCAAAACAAACGCTACCTTTTTGCGCTGCTCCTTGTTCAATTCCTCCGCCAATCGCAGGGCTGCCACAACGCCGGAGGTATTGCGGTTAAAATTCACCTTATTGCCTATACCAATCGTCATGATCGGAGTAAATACAGCGCATACGATAAACAGACATAGCCAAAACAGCGACCACCAAAAATCCGTTGCAAAGTTGAGATATGGCATCTGCTGCATCAAAATATAAAGCATCAGCACACCGCCGATGATCATCGGCGCATAAATGGGTAAAAAACTAGACACAAACGTCGAAACTCCGTTAAAGGGGTAATACTTCATCGGATTACCGAAATTGTGCTGCGGCGTATCGTAATT
Source organism: uncultured Erysipelotrichaceae bacterium (assembly GCA_947575425.1). Lineage (GTDB taxonomy): Bacteria > Bacillota_I > Bacilli_A > Erysipelotrichales > Erysipelotrichaceae > C-19. Next base: position 2,333 of record CANPNQ010000027.1, on the reverse strand, counting down.
CGCTACGATGAGCGTCTCTGCATTTTTGACATCTCCTACCATTAAATTGATGGAACGCATCCGCTTATGCTTTCCCGTGTTGGCTTTTACCGCATATCCCAAATCACTGAAATCCTTCGCTGCCACTCGGATAAACATCTGCTTTTGCTTGGCACTGAAGCGCTTATGCAAACCGATGGCATATTTCATTATCAAATCTTCTGTTGTCATATCATTTCTTCTTCCGCAGCCATTGAAACGGCGTGTTCTTCATCTCATTACGTTGCTTGCGATTTGCCTCGCGCTCCGGCATCACATTGTTTAAAAATCGGACGATTCGAGTAGAATTAAACGATTCTGTCTGAATGTATTTATCCCCTTCCAAACGCAGAATCAGCTGATCACCGCCAACCTTTCCCTGACGAACGACCCATTCGATGATCTCATCAAAATCCACCTTTTGGCACAGTTCCCGCTGCTTGGGCGGAAAAATAACCAAACAGGTATCATAGAAAGCGATGCGCTTTTCATTCGGTATTTTCACAAATGCCAATATCGTGATCACCAATACGATAATTCCCAGAATCCGCATCGCCGGCGATATCAGCAGCATAATGATCGATAACACAAAGCAGACTGCCAATGCAATATACGGTTTTGTGGTTATTTCCTTTTTCGGTACGCCCAATCCTTCCACACTGCTGAGGGGAAAGGCATTTACCAATTCAAACTCCATACTGATCCCTCTTTCTTTGCTATTCATTATACCTAAAATTGTTTCATTTGTGAACCTTTTCTTTTTTTATTGCCATACACCGCTGTCATTTATATCTCGTCTAAATCAGATATCCCTTTCCTTCCTATTCCTATATTCACGGTCATTTTAGCTATCTGTCTCTATGACCACAAGCATTTTTTTAATTTATGTGCTTTCTTTTTCATGAATATGCTATAATAGAGGAAAATAAAAGCAAGAAAAAGAAAGAAGCGAAGGAGAAGCACTATGTTTATTATTATATTTGCCACTGTGATCGGTGCAGTGATGGCAGGAGTGAAATACAAAGAGGCAGTCAAATACAAGGAGGCCATACAAAACGCCATTACCAACCGAAAGTTTGAAGAATTCAATTATTCCAAGGTGGTTCGGCTCATCTATGTACTGTTGATTCTGTTTGGTTTGGGATCTGCGATCTATGGCGCCATGGAACAAAGCGATGAAACGATAGCGATGGGGATCGTGACCGCATTACTGTTTGTCGGTGAATTGCTGGTCGCTCCATATAAATATGTACTCTATTATAACAATTCCCAGTTTATCACAAAGGGAGAGGTTTTGCGGCTAAAAAGCATCAAGCATTTTGAGAGAATTCTCAATCTAAAATTTGCATTTGTCAAAGTCGTTATGTTAAACGGAGATAAATATCCCATATCGCCTAAGGCTTATGAGATTTTAGATAAAAAACTAACCGAGGTACGAAACAAATAACCGATATAAGGGCAGGAAGGGCTGTCCTTTTTTCTTCCCTATGTCGTGCTTGTTGAAAGATTCTTCCTGATGCCTTTAAGCGGTAAACGCGCTTTATTTATTTTTGATATCGCTTTGCCAGCATCTTTTTCTCTTCTCTATCCCCTAACACTTCTATCATTTTAACGCCAAACCAAGCAACGACCACCACATACGAGCCAATAAAAAAAACTGCTCTTCCGCATTTGGAAAAGCAGTTTTTTTCTTACAGGTTCTTTGTCAGTTCAATGAAGTTCTGCGGCTCATCGGATGGTACCATCTGAGCTGTAAACTTGATACCCTTGCTGTTCAGATCACGGAAGATCGTCAAGTCATCCTGAGTCACGCAAACGGTATGATATACACGAGTGGAGCCAACCTTGTTGGACATATTTCCGACTGTAACCTCAGTAATCGGAGCGCCGCCTTTGATAGCCGCATCCAAGGTCTTTGTGCCACGCATAACGATAAAGATACGCTCTCCAACATACGCAGTCGGATCATTCAGACGGGCACATGCTTTCTCAACCGGTAAAATAGATAATTTAACGGTAGAAGGACATGCCATCTTCAATGCCATCTTCTGAATCTCATCAGATGCTGCGGAATCGTCAATTACCATCAAACGAGATACGTTCAATGTGTTGGTCCAGAAAGCAGCTACCTGCCCGTGGATCAATCTTTCGTCAATACGAACATTTACAATATTTGCCATAATGTTTTTATGTGATGATTACATTCTTTCGGTAATCATCTGTTCCTTTCTAGTCATCGTTCTCTTCTATGTTAAGAGAGTGCCCCTATGTTGCAGCATTTCTGAATCCCTTATGCACATTATGGCAAAACCACA
>CANPNQ010000026.1 GCA_947575425.1 uncultured Erysipelotrichaceae bacterium | reverse complement strand
CTTCCCTCCCATTTTGATAATATCACATTTCAAATGTGCCTGCCTGATGACGCAGGATGAATGGGGAGCATAGACACAACGCCTAGTATTTATCGTCGATTGAGCAGCTGAAGCGCTGATTTGCAAAAGAGTTATTTCTGCACGATCGCAAAATAATTGCGCTTTCCCTTTTTGATCAAAGTCATATTATCACAGATCGCATTGCCTTTATGCAGAATCATAGCAGGATCACTCACCTTATCTCCATTGATCTGTATGGAACCGCCATGGATCAATTCTCTTGCCTCACGCTTGCTAGAAGCGATATTGGCAGCTACCAATGCATCACACAGCGGCAGTTGATCGGCAATCTCCCGATGCTCAAAATTAGCCAAAGCATCCTTTAGCTCCTGTGCATCCAATTCCTTAATTCGATTGGAAAACAGACAGGCTGTGATCTTCAATGCCTTTTCCAGCTCCTGCTCACCATGCAGGCTGCGTACCACATCACTTGCCAGTGCCTTTTGTGCTTCTCGCTTATGCGGCTCACTCATCACCTTATCCTCCAGCGCTTCAATTTCTTCTCGGCTTAAGAAGGTCAATCGCTTCAAATATTCAATGACCTTACTGTCCTCGGTATTGACAAGGAACTGATACAGGGCATAGGCTGAGGTTTTCGTTTTATCCAGCCAAACCGTTCCGCTCTCGCTCTTCCCAAACTTGGTACCATCGGCTTTGGTAATCAGCGGCATGGTTAGCCCATAGCACTTCACATCTGCGCCATGCTTCTTGCGGATCAACTCCAAGCCAGAGGTAATATTGCCCCACTGATCCTGTCCCCCGATCTGTAAGCGGCAGTTGTAGGTCTCATACAGATGCAAAAAGTCCAGTGATTGTAACAGCATATAAGAAAACTCTGTATAGCTGATGCCGCTTTCCAATCTCCTTCTTACCGTGTCTTTATTGATCATGTAATTGATATTAAAGTGCTTACCATAGTCACGCAGGAAATCAATCACGCTGATATCCTTGGTCCAATCCATGTTATTCACCATCTGAAAGCCAAATACTGCCTCGATCTGCTTGCTCAAACACTCATAATTGTGTTGTAGCACGTCCTTTGTCAGCATATTGCGCTCTCCGCTTGCCTTCGGATCACCGATAAATCCGGTTGCCCCGCCGACCAGCATGATCGGATGATGCCCTGCATCCTTCAAACGCTTGGCTGTCAATAAAGAAGAATAGTGACCGATATGCATACTATCTCCGGTCGGGTCAGTACCGATGTAAAAGGTCAATTCCCCGTTGTTTAATTCATCCTCCAGCTTCGGATCGGTCACATTATCGATCAATCCGCGCCATTTCAATTCGTCAAATAATTTCATATCATGTTCTCCTTTAAAAAAAGCGCCCTTATCCAAGGACGCTGATGCGTGGTACCACCTTAGTTCACCATAACATGATGCACTTAAACCCGTAACGAGGGCAACGTCCCTGCTTTTCACAAGGAAGCTCCAAGGTGTATTCTTCGAGTGCCCCGAATGATTTTCACCGACCATCATCTCTCTTGACGGTTTCCTCGAATACTATTTCTTTTCTACGCTTTTTTCAAACATAAGTATAGATACTTTTTCACAAATGTCAAGTAGTTTCAATGCTTGTATGCATCATATCGCTTTTTTCCCAACAAATAGGCAAGTACCCCACTGCTAAGTGTAAGCATAGCATATACAGTGGAAGAGGTTGCATTTCCGCTATTGACACCACTGCTTCTCATCACACCTTCCGCTATCGCCTCTTTTTCTGTGATCGTTGCGTAGAGCGGTTGTAGCTGTTCTGTCTCAAATTCCAGATAGCCATCACCAATCATGGCATCAATAGGCGCACTCGATCCGTTTTCATCAATAGAAATCAGACGCAAGGTATGATTGTCCAACAGCTCCGCTTCTACCTTCAAGCGCACAATTATCCGTTCCTTTAAAGGATAGGGAGCCTGATTTTTCATCAGAGTGAAGCTGTATACCTCATGAAGCTCATGGGTTGTCATAAACGCTTCTCCCAGCTGTGCCTTCAGTGCCTCACTGCTGTACTCCTCGCTTTGTATGCTTACCTCGGGATCAGATTGATGATTGCGATCTTATGCGTCACATCATGAATTCCCTCCTCCATCCCCGTCAAATCGCTGCTGATGCGATCAATGCGTTTCTGATATATCTTGGAGGTGTTCCCTACTTGATCAAGCGCATAAATATAAATGGTTCCAACAAAATCACGATCACTTTGGATTGTTTCACTCACTGCCACACTTTTCCACTGATCGGAATTGATATCCTGATCATAGTTGCCTCCATCCTTTACCAGCTGATATCGGAATTCCTTCAGACCGCTGTTTGCCTGTTGCGGTTCATCATGGGCTGTGATCGTGATACTGTGAGAACCGCTCGCAAACAAGCCGAGATCCTTATCGTTGCTGACATGTATCTCTGTAATCAGCGGCGCACTGTTATCGATATTGCTTACCGTGATCTGTGCATTGGCACTGTTTCCAGCATAATCGTATACCTTGATTGTGTAGATGCCATTTGCCTTCACTTCAAACTGAAAGTTTTCTGCGAAAGAGCCCTGCGTACCCAAGCTTTGAATCAGTTGATGGGCGTTCTCGCCTTGGATCACACCATCCTCACTGATCACTTCCATGGATTGGATACCGGTATCATTCGCACCACCTTCCTTCGCATGCACCGTAATCAAACGATTTCCCTTGATCCACGCAGTGCTTTGATTATCGCTGTCTACCGTAATCTGAGGGGCTGATTTGTCCTCTGACAGAATCCAACAGGTCCCCTCCTTCAACGAATTGCCGGCACGATCCTCTGCCATCACGCAAACCTTGCCCTGAAACTCGGAAGATAAGGTGATGGTATGATGTTCAATCGCATGTGGATAGTGCAAACCTACAGCCTCTTCCTTGAGTCCCAGTGTTGCATAACGCATACTGTCTTCTTCTATCCCCGATTCTCCATCATAAAAGGTAATCGGTATTTGTACTTCCCCGTTCGCTTTTGTCACCTCGCCAACCGTCACCGTCGGCGCATTCCAATCGATATTTTCTACATGAATCGTTTTTACTTCGCTGACATTTCCAGCCCAATCAGTCGCTTGGATCCGATAGGTACCGTTTTGGACCGCCTGAAAGGTAAAATCGGCTGTTTTGATTTGATCGGTTTCCGCAAAGCTCTGCTTCATGCTTTGCTTATCTGCCCCTTTTAACTCGCCATCCGTTGTGAATACTTCGATCGAGGCAAGTCCTCTGCCCACATCACTCACAGAGATGGAAAGGGTCGCAGGCTCATTGATCCATCGTCCCGCAATACCATTGCCCTCTACCGTATCGGAAATCACCGGTTGCTCATTGTCCACCTGCGACTGCGGCAACGTAATGTCAAAGCTGATCGTATCCTGTGATTCCTGCACATTGGAAATCACGATACCGGAATTGGAGCCATCGCTGAAATAAATCGTATCGGAAAAGCTGTCGGAAGGCCGATAAGCGCTCACCTCTTCCAATGGTTTCCCCAAAGAGCTCCACTCTCCATCAGAGCGCAAGGCCGCATCCAACAAATGGTAATCATTACTTGCGGTTTGATCATGGATGCCCTTTACACCGGGGCGAAAGATATACACCTCATCCGGCGGTCCGAACATATTACCGCAATAATTGACTCTACCATTATCCAGATTCGTACAATAGCGAACGATAGCATCCTCTGCATTCTTCAGATTGGCTGCCGTATTGATGCGATACACCAATAAACCGCTGCTGGGAAGCCGTGCATCCCAACCCTCCTGCACACGATATTCCACCATGAAGTATTCCTCCTCACTGCGAGAAGAGACACTGTTATCCACCTGAATGATCGCCGCCATATTACCGCGATTGCTTTCATAATCCAATTTATGCAGCACGACATGATTCGTGCTTTCTGTAATTTGTAATGGTTCGCTCAGCTGATCCTTCCAAGGACTGTACGTCATATTGGTATAATATAAAGGATTTTGCGGATGATCGGAAATCGTATTATCCATGATATCCCACTGTCCCAACGGATCCCCCCTTTGATCTGTACTCTCCAAAGCTACGAAGGTATCATTTTCATATTTATAGTTATGATACATATCAGGGAAACCGAACATATGAAGATATTCATGCGCAATGACCCCAATATCACTGTAATCGGTAAACAAGCCGCGATTGCTGCTACCAAAGACATCAGATGATGCATCTCCGCTGATAATCACCATATAATCCTTCACCTTCAGAGATGAATTGCCTTGGTCACACTCTATCTTGGGAAAGCCGCCCTTGCTCGCATTAAAAGAATACTGATGCGGCCAAAGCAAATTATAATCATTGTTCTTATTACCATGAATGACAAAGGTCAAATTGTCGATATAACCATCATCATTGGTATCTAATTCAGCTTTTGTCCTATTGAAAAAGGATGGATCCTCATTGAGCTGATCAATGATTTCCCTTAACAGCTCATCCTCGCGCTGACTCTCTATATCACGATCCAATCGCTCCCCCTTGTTGCCTATGTAATAGGACAATTCCTGTGTGGCCATATAGCCATCCGCCTGTTCTCCAAACCCATAGAATGTAGAATTGACCTTGATTGTCCCCATGGAAATATTCGAAATATAGCTTCTCAAAGATACGCCGCTGCCATTTAAAATCTGATCAGCCTGTTGGATCTTTGCATCATTCAGCCATACTTCCTGACCGTCCTTGTCATGCTTCGGAAAATTCACCAATACAACCGGATTGTGTACATCATTGATTGGATAAAGATCCCTTGTCTCTGCTTTGGTATTGAAAAAAGGCAAGAAATCTAATATGGTTGTCGCATCTTCATTGATCTGAAAGCCCAACAGACTGCTGCCTTCTCGCCCCTGCAAGGCAAAGCCAAAGCAAAGGGATGCCGCCACAAAAAACATCAGGCTGGCAACGCCGGTCATAAGTCTGTTTTTTCGATGACTGTATCTCATTGAAATCCCTCTCATTACATTAAATTTATCTCAATAATAAGACCCATTTCAAATAAAAAAAGTTTGATTATATCAGCAAATGTCACACATGGGAAACAGATGTTCGCCGTAAGCGCATACAATCCGTCTCATCCATCATATTCTCTTTATTTTATCATATTATTTACTAAATTAAAAAGAATTCTATTAATTTCAACAATAATTATTTAAAATAGTAAAAATCACCAACATTAAAAACTTGCTTGAATATGCTTTTATTTTGGTATTTTTTCATGCATGGCGACCGCAAGCGCTGCTTCACATCCCCTGCACTCATATGCCAAAGTTTGTGCTGTCTCACAAAAAAACCGCACTATTGAGCGGTTATTTCGTCGACTTACGCGGTGTATAGATATAACTCAATTCACATTCCTTTTCCACCACATCATCGTCATGCAGCATCTTTGTCAACAGCCGCATAGCAACTGCCCCAAGATCATAATCGGGTATCTTAAAGCCGGTGATCTGCGGTCTTGCCATTGCCAAATACTTGCTGTCGAGAATACAAGCGATCTCTAATTCTTCGGGGACCGCAATGCCCATCTCCTTTGCGGTATTCAGCACAGCCATCGCTTGTGAATCACGATAGGTAATCATCAGCTGATGACGATTGGTCTTCATATATTCCTGCAAATATAGATAGCTGGAGCGATATTCCTTGGGAATCGCAATGTAATGCTCAAACTGCTTGCCATGATCCGCAAATGCCTTCTCCAAGCCATCGCGCAGCTGTCGAATCATCGCCATGTTCTTGCGATCCTCTACCAACGCGATGCTGTTGATCCCGCGATCCAAATAATCACTGGCAAAATCATAGATTAACTTGGCATAATCCACATAAACAGAACCGACTGTTTCATCGCTCATGCGATTGCCAATCACTACAATGGGCACCTGATAACGGGTTAATATGTTCAATTCTTCCTTGTTTAATTTGTCATTAAAAATCACAACACCATCCACATGGGATTTAATTATGGTTTCAATGATATCGCCCATTTCCGTAATACCCTCGGTCGTCGTATGCAAAACGATATTATATTTATAGATTTTGGCAACATCGATAAAGCCATTGATGATCTGCCCGGTATAGAAGAAGCTTGCCTCCGGCACAATCAATGCAATGGTCGTGGTTTTCTGTAAAGCCAATCCCTGCGCAATCGCATTGGGCTTATAGCCTAATTTTTCAACCGCTTCCTGTACTTTTAAACGAGTATCTTCACGTACGACCTCTGAACCGTTGATGACACGGGAAACCGTTGCCAAAGAAACATCAGCTTCTTTTGCGACATCATAGATCGTTATTCGCTTCATCCTCCAACACCTCGCCTTCCGTATGCTCCTCTAACACCTTCTTTAAGCCCTCCAAGGCGCTTTCAGCCAGCTTTAGCGTTCCCTTTTTGAAGGAGGCAACCCCCTGCTTCACTCGTTCATCATTCTTCACATTTTGAACCATTGCCTCTACCTTTTGACCGCCTTCGCTGCTTCTGATCTCACTGATCCCTTCACTGAGGGCATCCATCACCCAAGTGCCGGTATCGGCAGCGACCTGCACGCCCTTGTTTACCACACGCTTGACACTTTCATTTTCCTGCAGCTTCGCTAACTGCTCCTTGGCAGTAGCAATCAGTTTATCACTGTCTGCCTTCAGCTTTTCTTTGCGTGCTTTGATTTCCGCACTATTTTGATTTTCCTTGACCCATTCCCGGAAGGAAGCATATAATTGGGCCACTGCCGCCTTACAATCCATTATGATCTTCTTGCCCTGCGCATCTTCGGTTTCACACTCTTCCTCATCCTCCAGCGTGATGATCTTGAATTTGGCTTCTTCCTCCATGCTTGTCACATCATCGGCTGTCTCATATAACGGTTCATTGTTTGCCTGCTTCATGTTCTTCACCTCGTGTGCTTTCTTCCTTTTTTGATTCCTTGATTTCTGGCTCCTTTGCCATAGTTTCTGTCTGTATGTTAATCTGGATTTCCTCTTGCTTCCTCGTTTCTTCCTGTGGCGTATCTTTGCGCTTAGTCACATTCCGCGCAGTTTCATTCCCTTGCTGCTCTTCCTTTTTGGAAGTCACCGCTTTCACCAAACCGCCTATATTATCCACCAATGTGGAGATGACACCGCGCAGAGCGCTTTTACTGGCTTCATGCACATTATCCACTGTTTCACTGATTTCATTTAATGTATGCATCGGCTTATCCAGCATATCCAACTGCTTGTTTGCACTGTCTAAAGTACTTTGTAATGACTTTACCGCATCATTGGCACTCACCATCAGAGCAACCAGCTTACGAAAAAACTGGATCAGAAAAAATAATACAACAGCTCCTAGTATCGGCAATAGCTTTCCTGCCACCGTACTGGTAAGATTTAACAGCTGATCTAACTCCATACAAACACCTCTTTTTATATTCTACAACACTTTGAAAGTGATTACAAGTTTAATGAAAACTTTTTACAATATTTTTAAGCTTATAGATATCCTTGGAGGACATAAACAAATAAACCGCCGGTGCGCGATTGGCAAGCAGCTGCGCACCTGCTTCATCCTCAGCGATCACCACCGCTTTGGGACACTTTGCCTGCAAATCACAAATGGTGATATCAATGCCATTTTCCTTTGCGGCATTTTCGGGAAATTCACATAGATAAACCTCATCTGCCTCTACTAAAGCGGATGCAAATTCATCCATAAAATAGGCAATACGGGAATAGCGATCCGGCTTGAAGATCGCAATGATCTTTTGATTCGGATATTTGGTACGGGCCGCATCGATCATCAACCGTACTGCGGTCGGATGATGTGCATAATCATCAATATAAACATTATCGTTTTCGATTTCCTCATGAAAGCGTCGCTTCACTCCCGGAAAGGTAGACAATGCCTCTTGCAGCACATCGGCGCTCATACCCTCCATAATTCCGACTGCGATCACACCGAGGCTGTTCCATAGAAAAGGTTTCCCGACAAATGGAAGTTTAAAACTGCCAAACAAAGAATTTTTAACTATCACATCAAAGGACAGCCCATTTTGTCCCTGCTTCACGTTAATCGCCTGAACATCGTTGCCCTCTTGCAGGCCATAGTACAAATGCTCTTTTTCAATCGGAAGCTCACGCAGCTTGGCCTCATCTCCAAATAGCACTAAGCCTTTTTTCACCTGCTTCGCAAATTGCGCAAAGGCAAGGCAATAATCCTCCATATCACGATAATAATCCACATGATCCAGTTCCATATTGGTTATAATCGCATATTGCGGTTCATAAGCGAGAAAATGACGCTGGTACTCACAGGATTCTACCACAAAATAGGTAGCGTCTTTGGGCATTGCGCCGGTTCCATCCCCGATCAGATAGCCACAGGTACCTTTATAGGACATCACATGAGCCAGCATACCGGTGGTTGTCGTTTTGCCATGCGTTCCAGCAACT
>CANPNQ010000025.1 GCA_947575425.1 uncultured Erysipelotrichaceae bacterium | reverse complement strand
GGGGGGGGGGGGGGGGGGGGGCAAGAAAGAAAACCGAAAAGTGTAAAAAGAGGAGATGTAATGAGAGGAAAGAAAGCAGAAAGGGGTTGTTATAATAAAGATAAGAGAAGAGAAAAAAGCATAAAGAAAAAAACAGACCTTCCGTCGATGGAGGTCTGTTTGATATTTGCGCAGATGGTATTATTCTCTTTCTTTATTTTCTTGTTTTGATATTTTTTAGATGATTTTATCGATGATGCCGAAGGCAACTGCTTCCTGTGCATCCATATAATAATCGCGATCACAATAGGCGGCGATTTCATCTGTTGTTTTATGACAGTTATCTGCCAATATCTGATTCAGACGGTTTTTCATGCGTATGATGTGATTGGCGGCGATTTCCATATCCTTCGCTTGTCCCTGCATACCTCCCAGAGGCTGATGAATCATCACTTCACCATTGGCAAGAGAACAGCGCTTTCCCTTGACTCCTGCACTCAAAAGCACGGCTGCCATGCTGGCACAAATCCCCATACATATGGTAGAAACCTCACATTTGATATAATTCATTGTATCATAGATGGCAAGTCCTGCGCTTACACTTCCACCCGGTGAGTTGATATACATCATAATCGGCTCTGTTCCATTGGAAGCCAGATACAATAACTGCGCACAGATGCTGGAAGCCATTGCATCATCAATCTCTCCGGTCAGGATGATGATCCGCTCCTTTAACAGACAGGAATACAGGTCATAAACCCGTTCCATATTGGCACTTCGCTCCACCACTGTCGGTACAATCACCATGGAAATACCTCCTTTACACAATAGAGTATGCGCAACGCGTGCTATTTAAAACAGCGCAGTGAAAAAAAAGCCGTATTCAGTGATCAGAAACAAGCAAAAAATGGGAAAAGCGAATAGTTTCACAATTGACTTTTACCCATAGAGACCTTATAATAATAGATGTTAAAAGGAGGACTTTGAAGATGACAGTAAAAGTTGCGATTAATGGTTTTGGACGCATCGGACGTTTGGCGTTCAGACAGATGTTTGGTGCAGAAGGATATGAGGTTGTTGCGATCAACGACTTAACAAGTCCTAAAATGCTTGCACACTTATTAAAATACGATTCTTCCCAAGGTAGATACGAGAAGGCAGACACAGTAGTTGCAGGTGAAAATTCAATCACTGTGGATGGAAAAGAAATCACCATTTATGCAGAGGCAGATGCAAAGAACTTGCCTTGGGGTAAATTGGGTGTAGACGTTGTATTGGAATGCACAGGCTTCTATACATCAAAAGCGAAGGCAGCTGCTCATATCGAAGCAGGTGCGCGCAAGGTTGTTATTTCTGCTCCGGCAGGAAATGATTTGCCGACCGTTGTTTACAATGTAAACCACGATACATTAAAGGCAGAAGATACCGTGATTTCCGCAGCTTCCTGTACGACAAACTGCTTGGCACCGATGGCAAAGGCACTGAATGATTTGGCACCGATCCAGAGTGGTATTATGACAACGGTTCATGCATATACAGGAGATCAGATGACATTGGATGGTCCGCAGCGCAAAGGTGACTTGCGTCGTTCCCGTGCCGCAGCAGTGAATATCGTTCCTAACTCCACAGGTGCCGCAAAGGCAATCGGTTTGGTTATTCCGGAATTGAACGGTAAGCTGATCGGTTCTGCACAGCGTGTTCCGACTCCGACAGGATCCACTACGATCTTGGTTGCCGTAGTTAAGGGTAAGGTAAGCGTTGATGATGTCAACAATGCGATGAAGGCAGCTGCCAATGAATCCTTCGGCTACAACACGGATGAGATCGTTTCCAGCGACATCATCGGTATGCGTTATGGTTCCTTGTTTGATGCGACGCAGACAATGGCAATTGAAATGGCAGATGGCAATACACAGGTACAGGTTGTTTCTTGGTATGACAATGAGAACTCCTATACAAGCCAGATGGTTCGCACCATCAAATACTTCTCTGAACTGGGATAGGATTTGATCGCTAGATTCACGAGCAAGCACATCTCTCATGATTGAGAGATGTGCTTTTTACGATAAAGGAGGAATCGGATGGCAGAGCGCGATACATTTTTGGATGAAGATGAGGTCAGTCAGAATATCGATGGTTTTTCAGCGCGGTACCTGCATGATATGAAGCAACACGATGATACATTGAATCTGCTGGATCAGTTTGAAATATTATGACAGGGATTGAATGAGCTTTATGAAATGCCGGTTTTCTCACATAAGAAAAAATAAACAGGAAATACTGTATACAGGAGGTGTCATATGGCACAGGTAAGTATACAGTATGCGCTGGATCATGAGTTGGATGCGCATGATGTCAAGCAGATCAAACAAAGATTGGATGAATTTCAGGGAGTGGAAAGTGTCGCATTGAATCAAGAGAATGGGATCTTATGTGTGGATTTTAATGATCGTGTGACAGATCAGCGATGTTTGGAGCAGTGTTTGAGAGATATGGAGTATCGCTTTTCTCTGATTGATTCCATCATTATCGGGATGATATAGATGTCATCCTTTTTTTGCGCTGATTTGATGTGTGAGCTTTGCGCAGAATGGTATTGAGAAGCAGATTTTGCATTGGCTCTTATCCCTTGAGGCAATCTGCTTGTCTTAGGTGTCACGCATGGGAGGCATATTCAGGTACAGTATGAACTAGGGGGCTGATGGATGTCATCAATAACCGCTGCCTCCCGTTGCCCTTTCCTATCCTTGTTTGAAACGATGGGATTTACTTTATTATCTTTTTGCAAAGTGTATATAATATAACACAATAAGAAAAGCGCAGGAGATCATCGATCAAGGATGGATATGGCAATCCCATAAAGTTTAAAATCATGAAGCATGCTTGATTTTAACGGGATATAGTCATGCTAACTATCATCGCTGCGGAAAATATATCGCAGCGTTTACCAATGTTGCGAATGCACTTACAAACATGAAAAAGGAGAAAAGCTTTCATATAGCATCTCCGCTTCTCTTAACAAATGGCAGGGCTTGGATGCATCCTATTGTGTATATGTTTTCGTGGTATTCTTGATTGTTTCACCTGTAATATTCCGCTTCAAACCATCTGAAATATGTTTATTAAGTGCATATTTTATGGTACAATCAGTTACAGTATAACAATGGAGGCTAGAAATGAAAAAGCGATATCAGCTCGTGGGGATTATATGCATCATTGCGGTGGTTGCGGTGATGATTGCCATTTGGTATTTTACACAAGTACATGGCATGGGTTCCATTACCTTTGTCGAGGAAGGAAGTGTTGTGATAGAATACGGTGACAGCTATGATCCCAATGAATGTATCAAAGAAATTGACGGAGCATTAAAACAGCCGGTGGAGATCGATACAAAGAAGCTGGGAGAACAGACCTTACATTTTCTTGTGATAAAGGATGGCAGGGAAAAGGAATTTACCTATGTGGTTATGGTGGAGGACACCAAAGCCCCTATCATTGAGGTAAGCGAGAAAGAAGTAACGCTCGCTGTGAATGATGACTATGATCCCAATCATTACCTTGTATCGGTCAAAGATCCGGTAGATGGTGATTTGCCGCAAAGCGATGAAAAAAAACGCGGCGCTTATTGGCTGAGCGACGATGTGGATATGAGTACAGAGGGGGATTATACGTTAACTGTTTTGGCAATGGATCAAGCAGAAAATGAAGCACAGGAAACAATTAAGATCCATGTGACTTCCCACAGGAATTCACTGCCAGCGTCTCATTCATATACCGGCGGTTATGACAGCGGTGCAGATCCATATGACTGTGAACCATATTATGTCAACGGGATTCTATTGGTGAATAAGAAACATCCTTTGCCGCCAAGCTTTGGTGGGTTGGATGCTACAGCGGCAACTGCTTTGGGAGAATTACAGGCGGCGGCACTGTTAGATGGCTTTTCACTCCCGACATTGAGCGGCTATCGCAGCTATGAATATCAAGGCACTCTCTATAACAATTATGTGGCGATTGATGGACAGGAAATCGCAGATACGTATTCCGCACGCCCCGGGTTCAGTGAGCATCAATCAGGCATGGCATTTGATGTTGGAGCGATTGATAACAACTTTGGCAATACGGAAGCGGGGATTTGGCTGCGCGAGCATTGCCATGAGTATGGATTTATCCTTCGCTATCCGCAAGGGAAAGAACATATTACCGGCTATATGTATGAACCGTGGCATATTCGATATGTCGGTGTTGGCTCGGCTAGGGAAATCCATCAACGCGGTATTACCTTGGAAGAATATTTAGGAGAACGATAAAAAGAGGAATGATCATGAATCTCATACAGGAAATGGAAGTATATGCGAAGGAAAACGGTATTCCGATTATGGAGGAAGAGGGAATCTCTTTTCTCTGTGAGTGGATTGAAAAAAATAATTGTAAACGGATTTTGGAAATCGGCAGTGCCATCGCTTATTCTGCCATTCGCATGGCAAATGTTTATGAGGATATCGAGGTCGTAACAATCGAGCGGGACGATGATCGTTTTCTTGCGGCAGAACAGAATGTTCGTAAGGCAGGCTTAGCGGATCGCATCACTTTGATCCACGACGATGCGCTGAATGCAGAGGTAAGCGGCATGTTTGATCTGTTATTTATCGATGCGGCAAAAGCACAGTATATGAAATTTTTTGAACGCTATGAGCCATATTTGAAGCTTGGCGGATGGATTGTCAGTGATAATTTGAAATTCCATGGCTTTGTGGCGCATCCTGAGATCATCCGCTCGCGGCATCTCAAACAAATGGTGCGCAAGATCCAGAAATATATCGAATATCTGCAAAATCACAAGGATTATGTAACCGAATTCATCGACTTGGGCGATGGGATCGCAATCAGCCGAAAAAAAAGCGAAAAATAATGAATTTGTAGGTTAAAAAGCGCGTACAATGTGGTACAATATTGATAAGAAAGTGGTGATATACGATGAAGAAATTAATACCTGCATTAGCTGTATTGGGAAGCGCTGTTGCTTTCGCGGTGTACAAAATGCGCAAGGAAGAACAAAAGCAATTATTGGCAGAATTAGATGAGGATCTTTTGGAGGAAGAACCACAATTCCATCATGAGGAGCCAAAATCGCCGGAGCTTCCAAAGGAAGAACCGACGTATGATACAAATCAGAGCATCGATATTCCTTTTGCCAAACCGCTGGAGCGCCCTTCTTTCACAAGTGAGGAACCGACAGCAACAGAGACAGTAATGGAGGATATCCAGCAGCTGTTTAAGGAAACAGCAGAGGAAGCGGAAACCAAATTCCAAGCAGCAGAGGAAAAGGTTCAGGAATTTGCCGAGGATGTAAAAGATGCGTTTCATGAGGAGGAGACCTATAACGAGGATTATCCTCATTTGACCAATCGCATGGTGGATGATATCAATGTGATGGTCAGAGAAGCAATCGAAAAACTGGCGAAAGATGGTGATGTGCATGAGCATGAGCGTCCGGTTCAGCATATGGTATCTTTCCATAATAAAGAGGATATGGAAGCTTTTAAAAGCAGAGTGATCAATAAGGGCTTTGTGATTACAAAGGGCGAGAATGAATTTGATCTTGTTGTATTGCATATTTCGGCAATTGACGAGGTAAAGCTGATCAATCATATTTTGTATATCGCTGATCAGGCATATGCGTTTAACGGTGAATATCAGGGTTGGCAGAGCAAGGTAAGCTTCTAAAAGCATCATAAAGGATCGTGACAGAACACGATCCTTTTTTTAATATTTTGGTCATTGGCACTCTTTTTAGGTAGCACTGCTTGTATCATTTGGCTTCTGCATTTGATAGGAAGAGAATCAGTGATGGCGCATTTCTCCCATCATATTTGATAAAGGATTAGGACTTTTTGGTTGCACATTGGTAAAATATATCCTGTCTTTCTGATTGCGGAAATTTCAAATATCATTATAATGATAGAAAGAAGCATATAGCTCAAATAGAAAAATACACAAATATAGCGCGAAAAAAAGGGAAAGGAATATAGCATAAAGAAATGAGCCTATGTGTATGCGAATAGAAAGATCCGAAAAACAGGAAAGAAACGGAGGTGAATCGGAAATGCTGAAGAAGCACTTGAATTATGCTTCCATGTTTGTGACAGGGCTTTTTTTCTGTGTCGCCGGGTTTTCTTTTATCTTTGGCACATGGTCGCCTTGGAACTGGCTTTATGCGATGGTGGTGATCGGCATTTCCGTCGTAGGAGTCCTACGTATTCTAAACTTTATCTTTAACTTTCGCAAGCTGCATCATCGCTTCATGCAATTTCTCGATGTGATTGTATGGATCGCCTTGATCATGATATCATTGTCCAATAGCCACCTCTTTTACTTTCTCTTTCCTCGCTTGGTCGGCGGATGGATTTTGTTACATGCAGTGGTGAAGTCAATCACCATTACCATTAAGATTATGGATCTTCTTCCCGGATGGATACATTCGCTGATCTTTTTGTTTGGTGACTTGATCATGGCGTTTATTCTGTTATTTATGCCCTATCGCTTTACTTTTTTGGTGGATCGTGCGGTCGGATGTTACTTCATTCTATATGGCGGGAATCAACTATTGGACTTTATCAGAGAATGGATACCTGCTGGACGAGCGGCTTCCATGGATCGCAGGATTCGCTTGGCAGTCCCGCCTTTTTTAGCCGCGATCATCCCTCCTACTTTGATGCGGACGATTTTGGAAAAGGATGCTGAGGATCAGGCTCGTGAGGATTTTGAAACGATTAAGGCAAATATCCCTGTGGATGTAGAGGTGTATGTACATATGGCGCCAAAGGGACCAGCGATGATGGGACATGTGGATCTTGCATATCGCGGCTTTCTCATCTCTTATGGCTGTTATGACCCGCATCATCGCCGCCTGATGGGAACGATGGGAGATGGAGTCGTATTGATCGCACCCAAGAACACATACATTTATAATTGTTTGGCGAATGAAAATAAAGTGCTTGTTTGTTTTGGCATCCATCTCAATGCAAGACAAAAAGAAGCCTTGCATGAGCAGCTGCTGGAAGCTTTCTCACAGCTTGTGGATTTTCAATGCGATGAGGAATTGAAGCGCAGTGGATTGCCATATGAGGGAGAATGCGATGATTATCTTTCCCGCGTTACCCGCAATGTGGAGAATGTACATTATTATAAATATAAAGAAGGTAAGTTTAAGACGTTTTTTGTCTTATCTGCCAACTGTGTCTTTTTCATCACACATTTGTTAGGCAGTATAGGATTGAATTTGGTTGATTTGAGCGGCATCGTATCTCCCGGCTCTTACTTTGATTTTTTAAACAAGCAATTCAAAAGCGATAAAAGCTTTGTGATATCACGAAGCATATATACCAAGAGAAATATGGATCATTTTCTAAATGAGAATGAAAAAGAGCGCAAGGATAACGATATCGTCGCTGGGTAAAGGGATGCAGGCAAAGAACCGAACGAGGATAATCAGTGAATAAACTTGGATTAAACCATCAGATAGATAAAGAGTGTTTGTAAATATGGAGATGAAAACAATGACTCATAAGGCAGTTTTGGAATAGAATGATTTGCCTAAGCATTCCCATTTGGTGTATAATGAAGTGAACTTTTTTGAGGTGGCAATATGGATAAGATCAAGGTAGAAAATCTCAGTTTTTCTTATGATGGCAAGTCTCCGGTTTTACAGGAGGTTTCCTTTTCTGTAGCGGAAGGCTCCTACACGACGATCATCGGTCACAACGGTTCGGGAAAATCGACGGTCGCAAAGCTGATGATAGCCCTGTTAGAGGCCAATACAGGGGTGATTACAATCGATGGGATGAAATTGGATGAGGAGCATATCGATGCGATAAGAGATCGCATCGGCATCGTATTTCAAAATCCAGATAATCAGTTTATCGGTGCTACGGTGGCAGATGATATCGCCTTCGGACTGGAAAATCATCGAGTGCCTAGTGAAGATATGCAGGAAATTATCGAGGAGTTTGCTGGACGTGTCAACATGCTTCCGTTTTTAAACAGTGAGCCGACAAAGCTGTCAGGCGGGCAGAAGCAGCGGGTGGCGATTGCCGGTGTGTTAGCGATGAAACCGCAGATTATCATCTTTGACGAGGCAACCAGCATGTTGGACCCGCAGGGAAAAAGCGAGATAAATGCCTTGATTCACGATATTCATAAGCAAAGCGGTTTGACGGTGGTTTCTATCACGCACGATATTGAAGAAGTCGCTCACAGTGATCATGTGATCGTATTGGATCAGGGGCGCGTGGTGCTAGATGGCAAGCCGGATGAGATATTGCGTCATGAGCAGGAGTTGATTTCTTTACAGTTGGATATTCCTTTTTCATTGAAGCTTAGAAATGCTTTGGCAAAGGAAGGAATTGCGATAGAGGCATGTACGACGATGGAAGGGGCTGTGGAGCAATTATGCCGATTACATTTGAAAAACTGACACATGAATATAATCCGGGAACACCCTTTTCCTATTTGGCATTAGATGGCATTGATCTGGAGATTGACGAGGGCAGCATCACAGCAATTATCGGAGAAACCGGCAGCGGAAAATCCACATTGGTTCAGCATTTGAATGCATTGCTACTTCCA